>PUOB01000198.1 GCA_003551985.1 Desulfobacteraceae bacterium
ATTCCATGACCGTTATACCCAGAGACGATCCCGCACAGGCACTGCGCATCAGGCGGTTTTTTATAGCCCTTGCCGCCTATGGGTTATGGTTGATCCTGATACTCTACAGCCATTACCTGGGCCTCATCCGCCTGTCAGTCGGTTGGACGGCGATTCTTTACGGGGGCTTCATTGCCATCAATGTCATATTTTATATTCTTTTCCGCACCGGTTTAAATAAAAAACTCACCGACCCAAGCCTGACCGCCCCGCAGATGGTTGCAGCGACCCTCGGGGCCCTGCTTATTATTTACTTCACGGACGAAATCCGCGCCCTGTTTCTGCTGATCTATTTCATGACGTTTATATTCGGGGTATTCCGGTTCAGCCTGCGGGGATTTTTAAGCTTCGCCCTGTTTGTCTTTTGCAGCTACGGCCTGCTCGTATTATTGCTTTTTCACAACCATCCGGCGCAAATGGATGCCCGCATTGAAATTCTTCAGCTGCTCATATTCGGCACTGTTTTATTCTGGTTTTCCCTGGTGGGCAGCTACATCAGCTCCCTTAGAAACCGGCTTTCCACGACCAACCATGAACTGAGCCATGCCTTGAAGACCATTGAGGACCTCGCTATCCACGATGACCTGACCCAGGCATACAACCGGCGTCAAATGCACCAGGAACTGCAGCGGGCCAAAAGTATTGCCGATCGAACCGGCACACCGTTTTCCATCGCTGTTTTAGACCTGGACCATTTCAAGCAGGTGAATGACACGTTCGGGCACCAGAAGGGAGACGACGTTTTAAAACACGTGGTCAATGAAATCAGCAACCGGATCCGGGAGTCCGACATCATCGCCCGGTGCGGCGGCGAGGAGTTCATTGTTATCATGATTGACACCGATATTGCCGGCGCCGGAAAATGCGCCCAAAAAATTCACAATGGCATGCACCACATAAAATTCCCGGGCTTTCCGGATTCATTCAGTCTAACGATTTCAATCGGGATCACGACGTACCGACCGGTTGAAGCCATTGACGACATGATATTCAGGGCCGACAAGGCCCTCTACCGGGCCAAGGCCAACGGCCGGGACCGGGTGGAAGTCGAGTTGCCGGAATCGGGCCCAATAACCGGAATCGGGCCCAATAAAAGGGACCATACATACAACGATGAACCGGACCACGCTTTGATTGGATCCTGGACTTCTTAAGGGATTGTCATAATAAAAGCGTTTGAAAAAACCGATTACGATTACGACAACGACAACGACAACGAGCATCTTTTGATGGCGTGGCAGGGGCAGGGTCATAGGATGTGCTGACGAAGGAAGCGCATCGATGAACCGCAACACAAAAATATTGGACTTTTTTCCAAGCCATCAAAGTTGATCAGATCGCTCATGAGGAAACTCACTTAACCGCTGCATCGGCGAGGTTTGCCCTGCCGAATGAACGGATGACCTTTTCCCAGATGCATTGAATAGCATGGGCGCATTCGGAATTCGCATCGTATTCAAGCAGGGTTTGCCCCTTGACCATTGCCCGGGTAAATTTCGGATCAAACGGGATCCGCCCCATCACGGCGATATTTTTCCGCGCCGCATACGATTCGATGGCCTCGCCCTGGGCGGGATTGATGTCGAACTTATTGATGCAGACCATGGCCGGAATATTGAACCCGGCCGCAAGCTGTGCCACCCGTTCCATGTCGTGAGCGCCCGAAACCGAAGGTTCAGCCACGATGAGCACCGCTGATGCGCCGCCCAGCGATGCGATCACCGGGCATCCCACCCCCGGAGGGCCGTCAGTGAGCAGGAGGTCCAACCCCTTGCTCCGGGCAAGCGCGGCGCCCTGCTGCCGGATCAGGGTGACGAGCTTGCCTGAATTTTCCTCGGCAATCCCCAGGCGGGCATGCGCCATCGGGCCGAACCGCGTATCGGAAATAAACCACTCGCCGCAGGTATTGATGGGAAATGAAACCGCCTTTTCAGGGCAGAAATAATAGCACACCCCGCATCCTTCGCAGGCAATGGCGTCCACCTGAAAATCCTCGCCGATGGCGCCAAAGCGGCACAGGTCCCGGCACACACCGCACCCGGTGCATGCCTCCGGGTTGATTGCCGCGGTATGGCCGGACTGAAAATCATGCCGCTCCCGGATGTGGGGGTCCAAAATAAGATGCAGATCGGCCGCATCCACGTCCGCGTCGCAAAGCACCTTGTTTTTTGCAAGCGACGCAAAAGCGGCCACCAGGGTCGTTTTCCCCGTACCCCCTTTCCCGCTGATAACCACCAGTTCTTCCATATCAATCCCCTTTTATAAGGCGTCAGGCCGACGCGTGTTGCCGGACAAGCGCCCTGATCTGATCATACAACACCTGAAACCGGGATTTCCAGCCTCCCTCCCCGTCGATAAGCATCTCTCCCCTGGAATAGGCTTCCGCGAATTGCCGGTCAAACGGAATCTCCATAAGGATGGGTACCCCCTCTGATGCGGCATACGCGTAGACGCGCCGATCGCCCATATCCGAACGATTGATCACCAGCCCGCAGGGGATTTCAAGCAGCTTCACCGCACCGACAGCGAGTTTCAGGTCATAAAGGCCGAACGGGGTCGGCTCCGTGACCAGAAGCACGAAATCGACCCCTTTCATGGCGGCGATGACCGGGCACGACGTACCGGGCGGGGCGTCAATGATGGTTGTGATATCCGGTTTCATATTTTCCCGCACCTTGCGGATCAAGGGGGGCGCCATGGCCTCGCCGATGCGCAGTTTTCCGTGCACAAACCCGATGCCGTCCCGGCTGCCGGATTCTATTACGCCCAATTCCCGGCCGGTTTCCGTAATGGCCCCCTCCGGGCAGACCGCCATGCAGCCGCCGCAGCTGTGGCACAACTCGGGAAACGGCAAGACAATTTCCCCTAACACCGCGATGGCATTGAACTGGCATATTTCGGTGCATTTACCGCAAAGCGTGCATTTATCCATGTCCACCTGGGGAACGGGCGTATAGACGGTTTCAACCCCGTGGATATCGGGCTGGATAAAAAGGTGGGCGTTGGGCTCTTCCACATCGCAGTCCAGAAACCCGACATCCTCGCCGCACGTAACGGCCAGGTAGGTGGCAATCGTTGTCTTACCCGTACCGCCTTTTCCGCTGGCTACACTGATGATCATTCGATTCTCCTTACGGCGAGGGTATCCGCTACCAGTGGCCGTCCACGTTGGGATTATCCGCAAATGACAGCCGGCCGTCATTATAGGACGCCACGGCATCCCTCACGGTGCCGGAAACATCATTTGCCACCTTGATACCCGCCGCTGTAAGCGCCTGGAACGCTTTTGGCCCGCAATAACCGGTCAGCAAAGCTTTTGCGCCTTTCTGACTGACCGAGGCGGCCGCCTGGATGCCGGCCCCCTTGGCGGCATTCATGTTGGCGGAATTGTCAACGACCTCAAAATGAAGGGTCTGCGGGTCGACAACCACCAGGTAGGGGGCCCTGCCAAAGCGGGGGTCAATTGGCGAATCCAGATCCGTGCCTGTTGATGATACTGCAATCTTCATTACAACGTCCTCCTTGCTCTCGAAAACATCAGGGCGCAATGCCCCGTATTTAGCCAACGCATCGCAGAGGGAACCGGGGGGGTCAATTTTAGTGTCGAATTCCAACCGACCCCGGCAATTACAGTTCCGCCATCCGTTTATTGATTTCGTCAAGCTCTTCCTGGATGCTGCTGGCCCGTGCTTTGAGCCTGCCCAGTTCAACGGTGTCATCCAGCGGATAGCCGTCATATGCGGGCGGCGGGCTCCCACCGGCGCCGCCCCGGAAGCCGCGCCTGCTGCGAAATACCTTTGCAGGGCTGATGCCCCGTTCGAAACCGTAGCCGCCCGACACCCGGCCCCGGCCTCTCCTGGCCGCAGCATTGCACAATCCCCTTCTGCCGCCGGTCAAGGGACCGGCTCCCATCGGTCCGGTTCTGTCAAATCCTGGCATGATACCACCCTCCTTTTTTTTCCAATTCTTTCATTCATTGGATTATTGTCCTCCGGACTGCCGGCGCCCTTGCCGGTCGCCGGAGCCATTCCTGCGGC
>PUOB01000164.1 GCA_003551985.1 Desulfobacteraceae bacterium
GACGAAACAAACGGTTTCCGTTCGGGTGCGCCATTACCGCGTATACCGGCGGGTTGTCCGCCGATTATGCGAATTGGAAAAAACAAGCAGAATATAAGCGTGGGGCTATGAATAAAGACACTTACATGGTTGTTTTATCCGGGGATCCTGCGGAATACAAGAACCCGGAAGACGTCAAAAAACGGATGGCCGCTTTGTTCAAAACGTCGATGCCAACCATAGAGAAATTTTTTTCACGAAATAAAACAATCGTGAAAAAAGATTTGGATATGGAAACCGCAAAACGCTACGTGCGGGCCATTGAAAAAACCGGTGCCGTCTGCTTCCTGAAAAAAATGGCGCCCCCTGCAGAAACGCCCGGCCAATCGGAAAGCAGCCGAGATGCCCGGGCCAAACCGGATTCCTACACGTCGCCCGAGGGGCCCGGACTCAAGGTCATCCCGGTTCAAACAGCATACAAAGGCGAAGATCGTTTTTTCCCAACGCAGATAGAGCATTTGTCCGCGTCCCCAAACGGCCTGAACATAAACCATGACAATTTGTCCGATGTCGCATTCAGCCAGATAAACGCCCTGGCGGCCTACTCGCCGGCCGAGGCGGACGAGGATTCGATACGTTTTCTGATTTTTCTCAAAAACAGAGAACGCCCCTTTGCCATGGACCATACCCACATCGCTTATGACACATTTCAGGAAAATCCGCCGCCCAAGCCCGTAGCCGCTTTTCGCGCCTTCCTCCACTTTTTATGCCGGCAAAACACCACCATGATACTCGAAGAAACAACGTTCGACTTTCTCTCCGGCAATGCCCTCCCCCGGCATGGTGGAGAAAAAGCGATGAAATACGCCACCGCAATAGGCCGGCTCATCGAAGAAGGCAGCGAGGGCGAAGAGGGATAATAAACGTCACTTTTCCCGCGCCGCCGTTTCAGAGTCAATGCGCCGGGTGGCAAGGGGGGAGAAAACATACAAAACCATCAGTATCAGTGCCAGATGGCCGAAATACGGGGTAAACACGAAAACAATCCCCGTTATGAACATGATCCGCGTGAACCACGGTTTTCGGTCCATAAAGCGCCCCATGTGGATGTATTTCAACGGGTAGGCGTTCATGAGGATCGATGCGAAAACCATCAGGCCGGTCGCAAAGACCGCAACCTGCCGCGCCCATTGTGCGCCCTCGACCTCGGCCTGCCCAAGCACGACCAGCGGCGCGATAACCAGCAGTGCGGCTGCAGGGGTGGGCATTCCCTTGAATATGCCGGGAATCGGATTTTTGTCCAGGGTAAAGTAGCATAACCGGACAAAACCGGCGATTGTGTAGACCAACGCAACCACCCCGGCCGGCAGGGCCTGGACATACGCGTCGGGGTGCGTTGAAATCGTGATGTAGAAAATCCATCCGGGCGCAATACAAAAACTGATGCCGTCTGCAATATCATCCAGCAGCGCTCCGAATGAAACGGTTCTGCGGTTTTCCATCTCCGGCAGGGGCTCGGTAAGCCCGAGCTTGCGCGCCATGGCCCCGTCCAGCTTGTCAAAAACAGCCGCGCCGAGAAGCAGCAGGTATGACTCAAGCATTTTTCCCTGGTATGCAAAAAAAACCGCCAGAATTCCCATTATGGCATTCATGACGGTCAGCGCGTTTGGAAAAACCGACAATATGCGGCGCCTTAACAGGTTGTCGTCCAGGCAGATCTCATCCAGAAAAAACCGGCCGTATTTACGGCAATAAACCGCAATGGACCCGAAATTGATCACCAGAAACAGAATTTCAATGACCAGCAGATTTTCAACCGGCATCGTCGCAATGCGCTCCAAAAGCCGGTAAATGATTGAAGGATCGGTGGATGACGGCACATAAAAGGCGTATATGTAAAGCATGAATCCAAGAGGGGCGGCAACAATGGTTCGCAGGCGGTTGATTTCCTGGAGCTCCGGCTCCTGGCCGTACCGAATGGCATACCCCCTCATGAAATGGGCAAAATTATCCCTGATCAGCACGGCGACGCATAAAATCAAAACAAAAACCGCATGCACCAGTTCCAGCCGTTCATAATCCGGCGTCGTGTAAAGCAGGCGCCACATCATGCCCGCTGCAAGCAGGGGAAAAACGATGGAATAGACGATGCGGTTCATCATGCGATCGGCAAGCCGGGCGAGATTCGTGTTGGGCAGGAACCGCTCGGCAAACCAGCCATCAACGAGATCAAAGACCATCGACACGAAAAAAAGGGCTGTTCCCAGAAAAAAAACCGACGGATTCCGGTTGAGCATAACCGCTATGGCGCAAATCATACCGGCAAACACCAGAACCGGCCGGCCATAAACAAATATCGGGGCAAGTCTTTTTAAAATTTTCTGATCTCTTTTCATGCCGGGTTCCCGGATTATAATAAACATGACCGCTCTTTAAAACCAGACATACCTTAGCATCAATTGAGCCCCGATTCAAAAGTTTATCTGTGAGGATGGCACTAATCGGCATTCTCGATTCTCGCGCCTTTCGGGACAGGCGCCCCGACCATATCGGTGCGTCACTGCATTTTCTCCCGGAACCACTGACCCGGATGTTGGACTTTTTACAAAGTCATCCATATTATTGCTCGACTTTTTATATTAATTTGGTATCATTATAAATAGCGGCCGCGCAAAAATCAGTATTTTTCGTCAAGGACGGCGATCCCCTCTGCACAAAACGCTCTGAATAATTAAACCATTTGTGCTTCCGTAAAACACAACCGGATGAATGGAAATGAAAAAAACAACCTCAGGAGAAAGCGTCAATGTCGCCAATGTAACAAGGGAACTGCTCGATTTGACCATGAAACTGCCGGAAGGGGAGCGGTTGAAATTGTTTAAAAAACTGAAACCGGATGCCGCGACCGAACCGGGGCCGAAAGCCAAAGCAACCATAACAACGGGGCTTATCGATGCAATCATGAAGCTCGGCATTCAAGAACGCTGCCGGATTCTGGGAGACTTGAAAGCGACAAGCGGTTCCTCCAAGCGCAAGCACAGCCGGGTGGATTTTTTCTCACCCATTGAATATGTCGTAGACGGCCGCATGAGCAGCGGGTTCATAAAGGATGCAAGTGCGACCGGGATATTTATCGAAGATCCCCACTACACCGGACCGGCATTAAAACCCGGTCAAACCGTCACGATGATTTTCAAACATCCGCATACCGGCGATCATACAAAAGTGACGGGGAAAATCGCCCGGATAACAAAAAAAGGCCTTGGGGTACACTTCAATGACACAATATGACCGGGCCGCATCACTCCGCATGCTCCCTGCCCACGTATTCCAGAATGCCCCGTATCGTGTTGCCGATAAAATAACGCTCACGCCGGTACTGCCGCTCAGAAAGTAATGTGATGCGTGAAAACACGGGATCCGCCGCCGCCAGGGCGTCCACGATCACATCTATGTCCGGGGATGCCCTGTGCCGGCGGATAACGTCCACCCACAACTTCAGCTGCCTTCCCGAAATATCAAAAATTTCCGCACCGTGCGGGTATGTGCCGTAATGGCCGAAACACAAGGCCCGATCCACATACGGCCCCACCCTGTCCATGGACGCCCGGTATTCTTCGAAAATAAACCGCGGCGGGGTTGCCGGGCGCAGATAAAACGTGTCTGCCAGTTTTTGAAAAACGCCGAACAACTCCCCGCAAAACAGAACATCCCTGAAAACGAAGCACTGGTGGTGAGGCGCATGGCCCGGTGAGGGAATCACCGTAATGCCGTCTTCAAAATCAACATATTCCCCCGTCAGGATTCGGTCTGCGGGAACCGGCCGTATATCGCCGTACGCGTCCGCCACTTCCTTTAACACTTTTTTGGACCCCGCAAGCAGATCGCCGGGATCGACCAGGTGCGGGGCCGCCTTTTCATGGCACACCACGCGGGCTTCCTTGTAATGTTCGAGCAGGTGCCCGATCCCCCCGGCGTGATCCATGTGAATATGGGTCAGAAGCACCCAGTCGATTTTAGAAATACCCCGGGATTCAATTTCACCGATGAGATGATCAATGGTCGCAGACGGTCCCGGGTCTACGATAAAGGCC
>PUOB01000091.1 GCA_003551985.1 Desulfobacteraceae bacterium
ACGTGCGCCCTCCGGTGTCCCCGGGGGCTTCCCCTTACGGATGCCATGAGCATGCTAAAACAGGCCGCCGCAGCGGAAAATCTTTATTTATACAGGCGAAGTATTCGGTTTTACCGGAGTTTCATGGAAAGCGTCCGGCGCCACGGCCGGGTCAGGGAGATGGAATTCATGACGCTGTATTTCATGTCCATGAAAAACCCCGTCATTCCCATAAAATTTACGCCCCTGGGCATGCGGTTGATGGCGAAGCGAAAGGTGTCCTTCGAGATTCCGTCAAAGGGTACCGGAAAACTGGACGCCTTGTTCCGTAAGGCAAAGGAAATAGAGGGGTAATTATGAAATATATATACTACCCGGGTTGTTCGCTTGAGGGAACGGCGGCTGAATATAACATTTCCACCACTGCCCTGATGGCAGCGCTCGGCGTCGAACTGACGGAGTTGGACGATTGGGTCTGCTGCGGCGCGACCGCCGCAGAAGGAATAAGCCACCTGCTTTCGTTTGCACTGCCGGCCCGGAATATCGCAGCGGCTGAAAAGATGAAAGCCAATTGCGACATCCTCGTGCCGTGCAGCGCCTGTTATTTGAACCTGAAGAAAGTGGAGGCGGAAATCCGGGATGATCCGGACCTGTTCAAAAAGATCAACCAGGTGCTGGCGGAAGAGGATTTGTCTCTAAAGGGCAATATAAAGACCCGGCATCTCCTGGATGTCCTGGTAACGGACATACCCGTCGGCGATATTGCATCGAAGGTGACCCGCCCCTTTGAAAATCTCAGCATCGCGCCTTACTACGGGTGCCAGTGCCTGCGTCCCTACACCGCATTCGACGACCCCGAAGACCCCCATTCCATGGATGGGATTATCAAGGCCTTAGGGGCATCGGTCCATGAGTGGGATATGGGCGGGAAATGCTGCGGGGCATCACTCATGAGCACGGCGCCGGAGGCGGGCATCGAACTGGTCGCGGCCCTGCTGGAGGCCGCCGGGGGGGCGGATGCCGTGGTAACGGTCTGCCCCATGTGCCAGATGAACCTGGAGGCTTATCAGAGGCGCGCTTCAAAAAAGCGCAATACCCGTTTCGAGATGCCGGTCCTCTACCTGCCGCAGTTGATGGGGTTGGCCATGGGGCTCACGGAGCGCGATGTGCGGCTTGACCTTAACCTTTGCGTACCGGATTCGTTCCGGGAAAAATTGAAAACCCCACAGCCGGCGTAGCGCCGGCGATGCCGACGAAGCGGGAAGGGGGCAATAAGCCGCTGGCGACAGGAGTAACAATGAAGATTGTCGATTATGTCAAAACACGGCTGGTATATAAGCTGACACTCCTGGTTGGCGGTATTTTTTTTCTTGCCGGGGTCGCCTGGGCGGCCCTGCTTGTTTTTGCCGGAGCACCTGCAGCGGTTTTGCCTGCCATGTCGGCCGGGGGTATTGTCGTGCTCGCGGCTGCACTGATGGTAACGGGGGTTGTGCTCAACCATTTTCCGGCCAGCCCCCTGATGCAGGTTTCCGAGGCCGCACGGGCGGTATCCGGTGAAAAAGTCATCAACCAGCCGCCTGTATTTCGTTCGGACGAAATCGGCCGACTTTCACGCCTCGTGTTCGACATGTCCGATCTGCTGGCCGCCAAGCAGCAGGCGCTTGAACAGGAGCACAGCGAGTACCAAAGCCTCTTTGAAACCGTACCTTGCCTGATAACCATACAGGATCGGGACCTCCGGCTTATCCGCTATAACCGGGAATTTGCGGAAAAGTTCGATCCGCGGAAAGGCGATTACTGCTATTCCGTTTATAAGGGACGATCCGAAAAATGCGATCACTGCCCGGTCGAAAAAACGTTTCAGGACGGGAAGTCCCATTCTTTTGAAGAAGCCGGTTACAATCGGGAAGGAAAGCCGATCCGATGGGTGGCCCGCACGGCGCCGATCCGGGATGAGAACGGTCATGTGGTGGCAGCCATGGAAATGAGCCTGGACGTCACCTTGAAGCGGGAGCTCCAGGAAAAGCTCGAGGCCTCCCAGCGCCGTTACCAGGCCATTTTTTCAAACATTCCCAACCCGGTATTTGTGCTTGAACCAAGCACCATGATGATCATGGACTGCAACGATTCCGTGGAGCCGGTTTACGGTTATACGCAAAAGCATTTGAAGGGAAAGTCTTTTCTTGATTTTTTTGAGAAAAAAGAAAGAGATATGTACAGCAGGAAAATTCAAACCAAGGCGTTCCTTCACCAGGTCAGGCAATTCGACAGCAATGGAAACACCTTGTTTGTGGATATACGCGCTTCGAAAATTGTATACCCGGAGTGGGAGGCGCTTTTGGTAACGACCTCGGATATTACCCAGCAGCTTGAGACCGAACAGCAGCTGATCCAGGCCAGCAAAATGACCACGCTGGGGGAAATGGCCACGGGCATCGCACACGAACTCAACCAGCCGCTGTCCGTGATGAAGACCGCCAGCAGCTTCATGCTCAGAAAGTTTGATTCCGGCGGGGCTGTAAATTCTGAATCCATGGGTGAACTGCTTCGAAAAATAGATTCCAACGTCGACCGGGCAAGCAATATTATCGGGCATATGCGACAGTTTGCCCGGAAGTCCGGGATGGACCTGGAAAACGTGGACGTCAACCATGTGCTCCAAATGGCATCCGAGATTTTTTCAGAACAATTGAAAATCAGGGGGATTCATGTAAAATGGGAAACAGGGGAGGATCTTCCCCTGATCCGTGCCAACCCCAGTCGCCTGGAGCAGGTGTTTATCAATATCCTCATTAATGCACGCGATGCCATCGAGGAACGCTGGGGGGACAAGCGGGTCGATCCTGAAGACAAGACCATCAGTATTGTCACGCACGCGGAAAAGGATGCCGTTGTAGTGGAAATATGCGATACCGGCAACGGCATTCCCGAGGGCATCATGAGCCGGATATTCGAACCTTTCTATACGACTAAATCCGTGGGCGACGGCACCGGTCTTGGTTTATCCATAAGCTACAGTATCGTAAAGGAGTGCGGGGGCGTCATACAGGCGTCAAACCGCAACGCCGCCGGCGCCTGCTTTACCATGCGGTTTCCGAAAAGTGAAGCGGGATAAAGCCCGTAAGGGCGAAAGATTTTTCGCCCCTACAACATACAACCTAAACAAAGGAGCGTACGATGCCAAAAAAAGTCATGGTTGTCGATGATGATCCCAATATTGTCAAGTACATTACCGCGATTCTGGAGGATGCCGGCTATGAAACCTGCAAAGCGAGCGACGGATCCCAGGCGTATGACATTTTAAAGGCGGAAAACCCCGATTTAATCACTTTGGATCTTGACATGCCGGAGGAATGGGGAACCCGTTTTTATCGGAGGTACTCTAAAAAACCGGAATACGAAAACATTCCGGTGGTTGTCGTCAGCGGGCTTTCCGGCATCAACCACGCCATAAAATCTGCGGTGGGCGTTGTCCATAAACCTTTTGACCCCGACGAACTCCTGGAGATCGTCAGAAAAACCATTGGGTAACCTGGAGACTTTATTGTAATGGAAAAACCGGATGACAATACCGTGCTGCTCGTGGATGATGAAGCCGATGTTCGCGATGTGATGTCGTTGTCGCTCGAAGAATTGGGATATTCGGTTATTTGCGCGGAAGACGGTCTCGAGGCGCTTGATCTTTTTCAGAAACATACGCCCCCCATTGTTTTGGCCGATATCCGAATGCCGAACATGGATGGTATTGAACTGCTGGAAAAAATCAAGCAGATCAACCCCGAAACCGAGGTGATCATGATTACCGGGCATGGGGATATGAATTTTGCCATCCGGAGTTTCCGTTTCGATGCAACCGATTTCATACCCAAGCCGATCGGCGTGGACGACCTTGAAAAAGCCCTCAGGCGGGCCCACGAAAAAAGGTCAGTACGAAGGCATTTTTACGATTATACCCGGCAACTGGAAACCATGCTGTCCGACAAAAGCCGCCGGCTGAAAGATTCGGCTGACGGCACGCGGCAGATGCCGGATTCCCTTCAGCAAGTGCTGGAACATCTGCCGTGCTATGTCAGCGTCTTCGACAAGGACCTG
>PUOB01000381.1 GCA_003551985.1 Desulfobacteraceae bacterium
ATGTTTTTTCCGCCCCTGACGTATCTTCCGCCCCGTCACTTTCCCGCCACAACTGCGCAAGCAGGACAAACTGGACGCCCAGGAGAAGGCCGGTCGGCGCCATTACGACAACGCACGACAATGCCATGTCGAAAACGGAAAAGGTCGCACCCGCATCGATGGCAAAAAAACCGCGCAGCACGCGGACGGCAAAAACGGAAAGGACGGAAAAGGCGACGATTGCCGTTGAAATGACGGCAACAGGGGCCAGGGTTGCCGGGTATCGTTTTGCAAGACCCGCGCCCATGCGGCTGCCCCCGCCCACCCAGAGCATCCATGCGGCCAGAATAATCCCCAGCGACAGTTCGTTGCCGTGAAAAACCATCAGCAACTCCCGCAGAAACACGATCTGGACAACCTGGGAGATGATGCCCAGTGCGAGGACCGCCAACAGGTGCCTCGAAAAGACCATTTTTGCCTCCACGCCTGATTCTCCGCCCCCTTTGTCGTTCATCGGAGTATTTGTCAGAGGACGGGAAAACGGATTTTATATGGACAACCGGAAAAAATAATTTTACTTTATATGAATTACAACGGCAAGAATGATGTTGGAGCGTCAATATTGTCCTGAACCGTCCCCCCACTTAATCAAAAAAACAGGAGATAGCAATGGGCTTTAAAGATTTAAACGAGATTATTGACTTTGCCATCGAAAAGGAACAGGAAGCAGCGGATTTTTACACAACGGCCGCCGGCTATGAGGATATGGCCGGATCCCGGGAAATGTTCGAGGAATTTGCAGCCGAGGAGCTGAAACATAAACAGATGCTCGAGGACTTGAAGAAAGGCAGTGTCGATGCGTCGTTAAAAGACTATAAGCTCAAGTGGATTACCGATATCAAGCGCAGCGACTACCTCATTGATGTGGAATTCCACAAGGGGATGACCTACCGGGAGATCCTGCACCTTGCAATGAAACGCGAGGAGCAGGCGCTCAAGCTTTACAACGATTTGCTGGCCAATACCGAGGATGATCAAACCAGAAAGCTGCTTAAAGTGCTTTGCCAGGAAGAGGCAAAGCACAAGCTGGCCCTGGAGACCATGTACGATGATTTCATGGCCGGCTTGGGCGACTGACGCCTGCTACTGTATGATAGTCTCGTAAAAAGTCGCTTTTGGACGGCAAAGTAATCACGCCGGGGCGTGACAAGGTCAAGGCTTGCGCAATTTCGAAGAATATAGTCACGCCAAGGCGTGATGAAATTCTGAGAAATTGCGCGTAACGCAGATATTGGACTTTTTACGAAGCCGTCACTACACGGTAAATCGCAGCAGGGCGCCCACGTGGTATTTTTGAAATTTTTCATGTTTAGAGAATATATGCTTGACCTCGGAATTGTGCATGATGGCTTCTTCCACCATTTCATCGAGCAGGTCGCCGGTCTCTTCCATGGGGGTTTCGCAAAGCGGACAGCTTTCGCTGAGGGAAGACAGGGTGTGGTCATTCCTGCAGAGAAAACCGCTTCTTGTGTAATCATGCTCGACGACCAGGGTGTGGACCTGGCCTTTTCGAAGGGCCTGGATAACCGGGTCGACGCCTAAGACCGCCAGGTCTCCGGGCCTGTTTTTTTCAAAGAGGGTGTCGATTATCCGGTTTTCATTTATTTTCTCATATTCTGATGCCGCATCAATGGCCAGTTGTTTCAGGTCGTTGTCAGAATAGGACGGCTGGGCATTGAATTCGCCGGCAAGGCGGTCCTTGAGATAGTTGTGCAAGTGGTCCTTCAGCCACGGCCTTATTTTGTCGTCGGGTGTAGCGATGATCAGCCGCGTGACGTTTTTTTCCTTGAAATAATCGAAGGCCTTGTCGGTTATGTGTTTCACGTGTCTGTGTATGTGGTCCTTGATATGACTTTTGCGTTTTTCATCGCCGATGCCCTGGTAAACCTTGGCGGCGGCACCCCCCTTGCCGCCGCCCTTGCTCATGGATACACTCGCCTTGACGCGGTCCGGCACATCACTTTCAATTAAAATATCCGGATGTTCCTCGAAATTCCGCAGGCAAAGGGAAAAAAGCCTTGCATGACGGGAGTCCGCTACAAGGACGAGATACCGGTCGAATTCATATAACAGCGTGGAAAGCGGTCTTATGTAGGGATCCGGCTCAACCACCATCTGACCGGGGAGGGAAACCGGCAGCTGGTATTCCTGCCAGAAGCCGGCGGTGTCTGCAAAAATTACCACCAACCGGGTATTTTTCAGTCTCTGGAGGTTGTTTTTGACATGGTTTTCGATTTTTGAAAACACGTCTTCCACGGCCTGCATGGCGTCCTTGTCAAGGCGCTCCTTTACTGCGTTTCGCGTGGTATGGATCATTGAATTGAGCGTGGTCAAAGTGTTTGCGTCAGGAGTGACGTTCAGATACAGGCTGATCATCATCTCGTTTTTCCCGGGTTTATAACGAATCAGCGCTTCAAGTTGTTGATTATAGATAAACATGTTGACTCCTCCGTTGACATGGGCCTGGTTAAAATGCGGACCTTTATTCTCCATGAACCGTTTTTCAAAAATCGCGCAATCCTTGATCTCGGCATTTTTATGAAGCCGTTGACCCCACTTTTGCCACGCCATCACAAGATGCTCGTTGTCGTTGTCGTAATCGTAATCGGTTTTTTTTAAGCGCTCGATTCCTGTCGCTCCTTCAATCTGCGGGCGATGGCCTTGAAAAAAGGGTTTATTTTTCAAGCCTTTGAACGCGATTTTTTGCGAGACTCTCAATATTAAAAAATCTAATTGTCCGAAGGGGGTGTGTCAAGCGCGGCCAGGCGCCACAGGGAGGTCGTTTCCGCGGCGCGCGCGGCGTGAAGCGGATCGTTTGTTTGGGCGTCTCGACGCCCGTTTGGCCGATGGCCCGGCCGGATATCGATTTTTTCCAGAATTTCAAGGCCCGCTTTTTCAAAGGCCCCAAGCAGTTGTCCACGCGTGCGCAGGCCGAGGTGTTCCGCCAGGTCGGAGAGCAGCAGCCATGCTTCTCCGTCCGGTTCCAGGCGGGCGGGGACCTCGCTTAAAAATCGGTTGAGCACAAGGCTTTTTGGGTCATAAACGGCCCGTTCCAGCGGAGTTATGGCTTTGGCCGGTATCCATGGGGGGTTGAAGACGATCAAGGGGGCTTTGACGGGGTGTTTTTCAGACGGGAACAGGTCCGCGGCAATGACTTCAACGCGGTCTTCAAGGCCCGCCCGAAGGATGTTTTCCCTGGCGCAGGCAAGTGCCCGGGGGTCGTTGTCGGTGGCGACGACCCTGGAAACGCCCCTTTCGGCAAGGACTGCCGCAAGCACGCCGGTGCCGGTGCCGATGTCCATGGCGAGGCTCCGCGACGGGAGCGGGGTTTGTGCGACCAGCTTGACGTATTCGTTCCGGGTGGGCGGAAAAACGCCGTAGTGGGGGTGAATGCGGGTTTGCAAGCCGGGGATGTCGATGCCCTTTTTGCGCCATTCATGGGCGCCGATAATGCCTAAGAGTTCGCGAAGCGTCAGGACGCTGCCTTCCATGTCCATGCGGACGGGTTTGTCGCCGAAGGCTTCCGTGACAGCCTGGCGCACGTCCGGGGCGCGGCCCAGGCGGATGGTATGGTCCGGGTCCATTTCGATCAACAGATGGCCCAGTATGTTCGCGCGCCTTGCCGTTTGCATGCGGTGCCGATGAAAGGCGTCGGCCGGGGATGAAGGGGGTTTGGGCGGTTTTTTGGGCGCCCGGTCCGCGCGGCGCGCCATGGCATTGAGCAGTTGTCTGGCGTTTTGGAAATCGCCCCGCCAGAGCAGGGCGGTCCCTTCGCAGGCATAGCGGTAAGCGGTATCCGCTTTCATGGCGTCATCCGCAACCACAACCCTTGCCGGCGGGGATATTTTGCTTTCGGAGCGCCAGCGGGCGGCGCGTTTCCGGCCACCCTCAGTCCACGTGATGATCGGGTGCTTGTTCAATAAAGTCCTCCGGTTTTGACAGTCTCGTAAAAAGTCGCTTTTGGACGGCAAAGTAAAAAGTTCAAGATCAAGGCTTGCGAAATTTCGAAGAATACAGCGTACTTAGCG
>PUOB01000251.1 GCA_003551985.1 Desulfobacteraceae bacterium
AAAGAGACTTTTTACGAGTCCATCAATCAAGATTGATGAACGCTTAATTTGAAAGACCGATTACGATTACGACAACGACAACGACAACGAGCATCTTGTGACGGCGTTGCAGGAGCAAACACCCCGTTATGAAAAGGGAGACGAAACCCGTTTGATGAACTCGTAAAAAGTCACAAGATAAAGAACAGTCATAGGATGTGCTGACGAAGGAAGCGCATCGATGAACCGCAACACAAAAATATGGGACTTTTAACGACGCCATCAAGATTATGATTCAACTTGAAGCGACGTGCAAGAGCAAAAACAAAAACGGCAAACAAAGGCTGCAGGCAGATACGCATGGTAAAACTGGCATTTGAAAAAACAGGCGGACTGATTCCCGCGATTGTCGCTGATTATGAGAGCGGTGATGTCCTCATGCTTGCATACATGGACCAGGCGGCATGGGAAAACACCCTGAAAACCGGAAAGGCAACATTTTACAGCCGATCCCGCGGCAAACAGTGGATCAAGGGGGAGACTTCCGGGCATATCCAGCAAGTCAGGGAAATCCGGATCGACTGCGACCGGGATACGGTTTTGCTGAAAGTGGACCAGATCGGCGGCGCAGCCTGCCACAAAGGATACCGCTCCTGTTTTTACACGCAGGTCGCGGACGGGGCGGAAACCATCACCGAGGAAAAACGGTTTAATCCGGACGAGGTATACAAAACATGAATGAGACCCTTAACTTAGGCATTCCCAAGGGGAGCCTTCAGAAATCCACTATCGAACTGTTCAAGCGATCCGGATGGAAAATCAACGTCAACGGCCGGAGTTATTTTCCGGAAATAAACGACCCGACCATCCATTGCACCCTCTGCCGGGCGCAGGAAATGGGGGTATACGTGGAAAACGGCACCCTGGATGCCGGCTTGACCGGCAAGGACTGGATCGCCGAATACAACTCCGACATTCATGTGGTTGCGGAACTGGTCTATTCAAAGGTCAGCGCCAGACCCGCGCGCTGGGTCATTGCCGTTGCCAGCGACGCCTCGTATAAAACCCTCGAGGACCTGGCCGGAAAAAAAGTGGCCACCGAACTGGTCAACTATACCAAGCGGTATTTCGCCGAAAAGGGCATCGATGTGAACATCGAATATTCGTGGGGGGCGACCGAGGCCAAGGTGGTGTCCGGGCTCGCAGATGCCATCGTCGAAATAACGGAAACGGAGAGCACCATCCGGGCCCACGGCCTTCGCATCATCCACGAAATGATGCAGACCAACACGCAGTTGATTGCCAACCGCGAGGCGTGGAAAAACCCGGTCAAACGGAAAAAAATCGAGCAGATCGCCCTTTTACTGAAGGGTGCCCTGGTGGCGGAAAAACTCGTCGGCATCAAGATGAACGTGCCGACGGAAAAGCTGGACGCCATCGTTTCCCTGATACCGAGCCTGACCGCCCCCACCGTGGCGAAGCTCTACCAGGCCGAGTGGTATTCGCTTGAATCCGTCATCAGCTCGGACACGGTCAGGGACCTGATCCCCGTGCTGCTTGAAAACGGGGCGGAGGGGATTATTGAATACCCCTTGAACAAAGTGGTTTGACGGGCTGGATAAATTCCCCAACCGGTTTCCGTTGTCGTTGCCGTTGTCGTAATCGCAATCGGCCTCTATATTTTTATTAATGGCTGCAAAGGCAAAACCGCAACGTGATCGTAAAATCAGCAACATTTGTAACAAGCGCCGTGAAGCCGGGGCAATGCCCGGAAACGGACCTGCCGGAAGTCGCCTTTGCCGGCCGGTCCAACGTGGGCAAATCCTCCCTGATCAATACCCTGGTCAACCGCAAAAACCTGGTCAAGACGAGCCAGACACCGGGCAAGACGCGGCTGATTAATTTTTTCGCCATCAACGACCGGTTTTTTTTCGTCGACCTGCCGGGATACGGGTATGCCAAGGTGTCTAAAAAGGAACGGTCCCAGTGGGGCCCCATGGTGGAATCGTACCTCACCGAACGGGAAAACCTCAAAGGCGTTGTTATTCTACAGGACATCCGGCGCGAACCCGAAACGGAAGAGCGCGACCTGGTCGGGTTTCTCAACCAGGTCGGCCTGCCGTTTATCTACGTTTTAACCAAAGCGGACAAACTTTCGAAAAACAAGCAGTTTGCACGAAAAAAGCAGCTCCGGGAACGCTTTTCCCTGCAAGACGATGATTTTATCGTGTTTTCCGCAAAAACCGCGCAGGGCAAAGACCGCACATGGGACAATATTATGCGGCTTTTGGAAATACCCCGCAGCCAGCCAAACCATCAGCCGGGCAGTCAGCCGGACAATCCGCCCCACAACCCACCGCCGGAAACGCCATGACCAACGACCATAACTTCAAATCCGGCTTTGCCGCCATCGCCGGGGCGCCCAATGTCGGCAAATCGACATTGCTCAACCGCCTGATCGGGGAAAAAATCGCCATCACGTCCTCAAAGCCGCAGACCACGAGAAACCGTATCCTGGGGGTCATGCACGGGGAAAATGCGCAGATCGTTTTTCTCGATACGCCGGGCGTCCACGAATCCGACAAACTCTTTAACCGCAAAATCGTCCAGGTCGCGCTTGCCGCCATGGATGAAGTGGACCTCGTGCTGGCGGTCATCGATGCGTCAAATCCGGACCCCCGGTCGGAATCCCTGATCGTCGACAAACTCAGGAAGCGGCCCGACACCCCCGCGGTACTGGCCATCAACAAAATCGACCGGGTTGAAAAACCGAATCTGCTGCGCATCATTGATCGATGGACGGCGTCACATCCGGGTTTTGCTGAAATCGTGCCTATTTCCGCGACCGAGGGCACCCAGGTGCCGGAACTCATCAAGGCCATGCAGGCCCTGCTCCCCCCCGGCCCGCCGTATTTCCCGGAAGACGCCCTGACCGACATGCCGGAGCGATTTATTGTATGCGAGATGATCCGGGAGAAGGTTTTTGACAATACCGGCATGGAAGTCCCCTACGGCACAGCGGTCACCATCGAGGATTTTTCCGAAGACGCGGATATCATAAGGATCCATGCCGCCATCCATGTGGAGCGAAAGTCCCAGAAAGGCATCATTATCGGGAAAAACGGGGGAATGCTTAAAACCATCGGGATCCAGGCCCGCAGGGATATTGAAAACCTCCTCGGCGCAAAAGTATTTCTCAAACTGTTCGTGCGGGTCGAAAAAAACTGGAGCCGGGACCCCCGGGCCATGCGAAAACTCGGGTACTGATGATACTTTCCTATCATCCATGCTACGTCGGGGACGAAAACCGCCTGTGCGCGGGACGAGATCCCGATGATGCGGACGCATCGGCAATGAAGCGGGCGGATGCGGTCATCCTGCCCCAGGGTTGCCGCCAGGCGCTTTTTGAAATGGCAGCGGCCCACTGCCGCCATTTTTTCCCCGACTACACCCGGCGATTCATGTTTCCCGGAAAAATCGGACAGACCGCACTTTTCCGGCAGCACGGCGCCTCCCACCCGGACACGGTGACATTCGAGTCCATGGAAGACGCTTATCAACACAAAAAAAGCGGCCATGCCACGCCGCCTTTCGGATATCCCTTTGTATTCAAATTCACGTGGTCCGGGGAAGGAGAAAACGTCTGGCTTGTCAATAATCGCATTGAATTTGAGCGACTTATCGAAAAAGCCGCGTCTTTTGAGAACACCGGACAGAAGGGTTTTCTGCTCCAGCGGTATGTTCACACGGGAGGGCGGTCCCTGCGCGTGGTCGTCATCGGCGAAACCTGCCGGTCATACTGGCGCATACAACCGGATCCGGCGCGTTTCGGCACCCAATCCGCCCAGGGCGGAATAATCGACCACCGGGCGGACATGGACCTCCAGAAATGTGCAAAGAACGCAGTAATGGATTTCTGCCGGAAAACGGGAATCAACCTCGCCGGCTTTGATATCGTTTACGATGCGGCTGCCCGCAACCGACAGCCCCTTTTCCTGGAGATCAATTATTATTTCGGCAGGCGGGGGCTCGGGGGTTCGGAGGCGTTTTACGCGCTGCTGTGCAGGGAGATTGATGGCTGGCTG
>PUOB01000361.1 GCA_003551985.1 Desulfobacteraceae bacterium
CCCCAAGAAGCAAATTGCCCAGCGGTGCATACAAAATAAGCATTGACAGAGAGTTGATGGCCACCATGACCAGGGTGTGGCCCATGTTCCCGCCGGAGAGGTAGCTCCAGACGAACACCATGGCGGTACAGGGCGCAATGCCCAGCAGAATCATGCCGGCCGTGTACTCCGCCCCCATCTCGGGAGAAATGAACGGCGCCCAGATCTGCGTCATGAACAGCCATGCGAAAAATGTCATCGTAAAGGGCTTGATCCCCCAGTTGACGACCAGGGTCGTCAATACGGGCTTCGGGGCTTTTACCGCCTTTACCACCTGCTGGAAATCGATCTGGATCATGATGGGATAGATCATCAGAAACAGCAGGATTCCGATCGGCATATTGACCTGCTGGATGGAAAGCGAATCGATAAAATTCGCCATGCCGGGGAAGACATACCCGATCAGGATCCCTGCCCCCATGCACAGCGCAACCCACAAGGTGAGGTACCTCTCCCAGAGACCCATAACCTTTTCCTGTTTTTCAGCCATTGGTTCGTATCTCCTTTTTCCGTGCCGTCGTTTCAGATATGCACCAAAAATTCTCTCAGGCTTTTTAGATGCCCATTTTTAACGGCCGTAGGATGGCATCAAGCCTTCTGCTCCGTCATCGGAATGGACAGAACGGGAATCGGGCTGCGCCGCAGAACGCCCCGGGCGGTTGATCCCATGATGGCGTCGGTCAGGCCGTGCCCGCCGGTTGTGCCGATCACGATCACATCGCAATCATTTTCCGTTGCCGCCGCAACGATCTCCTCTATGGGAACGCCCCGTCGAACAAGGATTTCATCGGCGACATACTCGCATTCCGGGGTATCGGCCTGCACATCATCGCAAAACGACTGAAGCCGTTGTCTCGTCTGCTCGACGGCTTCGGCTTCGTTTCGTTTTTTTATCTTTTCCCATTCTTCTTTGGAAAAATACATCTGAATGCTGGGCGCACGGACAGCGATATCCTCTATGACATTGAGTGCCAGCAGTTTCGCATCGTGCTTCCGGGCCAGCGCCATTGCCCAGTCAATGGTTATACGGGAATTTTCGGCAAAGTCTGTCGCATACAAAATTTTGGCTATTTTGGGAATCATTGCATACCCCCTGATCCGTATGGTGGAAAAATCAGCAGCAGCCTTTTCCCGGACTGCACTCCCCGGAGTCGGCGCCCGTATTACCAACAAGCGAAAAGGCACCGGTACCCTGTATCGATTTTTCTCCGGCATGGGAATTCCCGTCATCGGACATTGAACCAAAAGACTGCTCAATAAACCGCTGCATAGCGTTCATCCCGCCCTTCTGCACCTGGGCCCCGATGGCAAGGGCTTCCCGGATTTCCGCTTCGTCTATGCCCATCTCATCGGCCTTGTCCACGTGATGCGTCAGGCAGGGCTGGCAGTTGGTCGCCACGGACGCGCCGATGGCAATTAATTCTTTTGTGCTTTCATCCATTTCCACTCTCCTTTTTATTTCCTGTTTTCACTTGAGCAAATCGCCTGATCAGATGCCCGACGCTGCTTACGGGCTTTGCAAAGCTCGTCAATCGGAAGGGCGACGATGGTTTCAAGGGTTTGCCGGTCGTCCGAAATAATCACGGAGTCATCAACAGAAGTCTGTACCCAGTTCAGCAGTACATCCGGGAAACCGGATGCCAGCCGGTAATGCACCCACCGGGCGTCTTTCCGGTTTTCCACCAGCCCGGCGTTCTGAAGAACGCTCATGTGCCGGGAAACCGTTGGCGTCGACACCTGCAGAAGCTCGGTGATCTGGCAGACGCAGAGCTCATCATGGGCTGAGAGCGCCATGACGATCCGCAGGCGGTTGCCGTCGGCAAGGGCCTTGATCTGTTTGAGTGTTTTTTCCATTGGATCGTTCCCGTGTGTTTATTTATTTGTACACTTAGCTAATTTACTAATTGATACTAATGACCTGGGGCGAACCTGTCAAGAAAAAATCCTTAACCAATGTCCAGAAATCGCATCCCGGGGTCGAGCGCCAGTTTCCGGCAGATCAGGGCCAGCTTGGCCTCCTGGGCCTCGTCAAGGGTGTTGGCCTCAACCCAGTAGCCGCATGTAGATGATCAGTTATCCCCACAGTCCAACCGGCGCCGATTGTATGAAGTTGACCGGAGATGAGCGATGCTGAAGAAACGGAACGGGAAACCGTATTCTGATTTTCAAGCCCTCCTGTCGTTGATATCAGGAGAATCAGTCTGGTCCGTGCTGATTTCAGGAACCTCAAATTCAATCCTGCCATTTTGCCAAACAGGTATTTTATAATTATTTTTTTTTGCGTCCTCAGCTACTTTTACTGCCGCACGTTGAAGCGCTGTTCCCTGACTCTTCTAAAATTATCGGTACTTTCCCGGATGTATCACAGCCCATACGCCGACGCGATGATTTCCAGCGGATGAAATACCGGAAGCGACGGCAGCAAATGCCGGAACTGAAGCCGGCAGCTCAGGCAGTCGGTAACGATGGCTTCCGGGGAAGCCCCCGTGATTTTTTCAGCCAGCGGTTGCCCCAGGCCAACAGAAGCATCGTGAAAGCTCTTTTTAAACCCGAGGCTGCCACCCATGCCGCAACAATCCATTGACCCGCCAATCCGAGAAAGCTCAAGGCCGGGAACAAGCGCGAGCAACGTTTCGTAGGGGCTGCCGATATTCTGCTCCCTCTGGTGGCAGGGGGCGAAATAGACCATGCGGCGTTCCATGCGCCCCAGGTTCGTATCGAAGCGCTCTTCCTGGTGCATGCGTTCCAAATATTCCCCCATATCCAAAAGCGCCTCGGACAGACGGATGCGCGCAAGGGGGTCGATGCCTGCAAAAATCGGGTTGTCCATGAGAATCTTGCGGTAAATGGACTTTTGAAGAAAGGTGTGCCCGCCTTTATTCCGTCCTGTTCCCGGAAGCCGGATCTCATCCGCCCCGGCACCGGCCGCTTGCTGGTAAGCCTCCGAGTAGTGGGCTCCCTCCCGGAGCAGCACCTTCATGAAAAAACCGCACGTGGGACAGCTGTAAACCAGATCGAAGCCGGCATCGGCCGCTGCCAGAAGCGAATCCAGGTTCTTTTGAACCCGGGTGTGCGTCAGCGATTCCATTCCCTCGAGCAGGGTCGGCATCCCGCAGCACTGCTGAGGCGGGACATAGACCGACAGACCGTTTTTCTCCAGGATCTTTACAGCGGCTTTGGCTACCCCCGGAAACAGATATCCGGCCGTACATCCCGCGAAATAGGCGACAGCCGGAAGCCGGTCCGGTTTACGGGTTCGATTGTTCCTTTCAGCCCATGAAAAATAGTCTTCCGACGGGAGCTCCGGCAGGTCGCGTTTTTGCGATATCCCGGCAGCGCGTTTTGCCGCTTTGGCCGCCGGACCAACCCGCAACGCCGTATTGATCAGCTTCGGGAAGCAGCTTCCCAGACGGCCGACACTCTGCACGTCCGCCAGCATCCGCAGCCCTAATGGCAATCCGCGCTCCCGTACCCGGGCCGCCTTGGACCGGACAATATCCGTGCGGATGTTTGCGCAGGGACACAGGCCGCAAAGGGTGCACATGTCCGCCAGGCGGTCCAGCGCTTCGTCGGACGGAGTAAGCCCCTGTTCTTTTTCCCGGTCATGCAACCGGTAGAGTTCGGGAAAAAACAGACAGCTGTCCTCCATCAAAAAACGGCAGATATCGCAGTCTGCGCAGGCGTCTACACCCCCGCGAATCAGGCTATGGGCCGAAGGTTGATTGTCTTTCGGTTCGTTTTCCATTCCCGATATCCCTGCCGGTTGTTGAAAAGGTTATGCCCTCACTGATTCTTCCTGTTTCCCGGGAGGGGCCGGATTGCGAGGACAGGGATGCATTGCATCGCAGCACCAGAATATAGAGGCGATTGCATGCTTTGTCAAACCGTGGAGGCGCCGTCCGGGCCTGCACCGAGAACAACCTTATTCAAGATGACTTCTCTTGTTTCCGCTGTTGACTTTTGATTGCACCGTTATATTATAATAATTATAAATTCGTAGTTGAGGAATATATTATCC
>PUOB01000359.1 GCA_003551985.1 Desulfobacteraceae bacterium
CCCGGATCATGTCGCCCAGGACGTTTCCGGCATGATCCCGGTCCCGGAACACGAACCGGCGGTTTTTCAGTTCAGGCAGAGATACGATGGATTCTGTCATGGCGCTATGGCTCCTTTTTCCTACGTATTTCCCGTCTGACAAAACCCCCAGTCCTCTGTGATTGCTCCTGTCCATCCGCCATTCGCAACCGGTAAACGAGGTGTCACTGCTGATACGGATTTGCGGTTGTGCCGTTTTGTGGGCTCTTCAACGGCTATTGGCTGTGGGCGCAGGCTGCTAATTATATCGATGTTGAAGAGCGTAGCATAGGTGCCGTGCTGAAAAACATTAAAACAGGGTCAGCGCATGCGGCCCCGAAAGGCTGATTCGGCCGACGCGAACAAGCGAGCGGCGGGGGGTTCTGTGTCATGCCCGACCGAATAATGCCGTCATTTCCCGCAATTTCGGCGCGGAAACGGCTCCTGCCTCCCCTTCGGCAAGCCGCCACTGCCAGTTGCCGGACTGGCTGCCCGGCCGGTTGATTCGTGCATCGCTTCCCAAGCCGAGCAGGTCCTGCATTGGGGTGATGCACATCCGCGCCCGCGACATGTAGGCAGTCCGAATCAACTCATCGGGGAACTCCCTGGCCTTGATATGTCTGCCGAAGTACGCGAACACAACCTTTCTGGCTTTTTTGTTGGCTTCCTCCTCAAACCAGCCCCTGGCCGTATTGGTATCGTGGGTGCCGGTATATACTACGCAGTTTTGATTGATTTGATGCGGTGCGTTCGGATTTTCGGCAATATTTTCATCAAAACCGAAAACAAGCACCCGCATACCCGGTATGTCGAATTCCCGGCGGACCTCCCGGACATCCGCCGTGATATATCCCAGATCTTCCGCTATAATCGGAGGGTGTATGATTTGGCGAAACAAGGTGCCGAGCAGTTTCCTTGCCGGCGCTTTGACCCATCGGCCGTTTTCGGCTGTTTTTTCTTCTGCCGGAATTTCCCAGCAGGCGACAAGCCCCCGGAAATGGTCAATGCGCAGATAATCAAACATTTCCAGGTTGTGCCGGATGCGGCGCATCCACCAGTTAAAGCCCGTTTTTTGGTGCATCTTCCATCGAAATACCGGATGCCCCCATCGCTGCCCGGTTTTGCTGAAGTAATCCGGCGGAACCCCGGAAACGGCCAGGGGACGCATATCCTTGTCCAGCTTGAAAAGGTCCGGATGCGCCCATACATCCGCGCTTTCGAGGGGAATATAAATGGGCAGATCACCCAGAATACGGATACCCTTTGCGTGGCACCGCTTTTGCATTGCATTCCACTGCACCGAAAACAAGTACTGTAAAAAGCGGATATATGCGATATCTGTTGCAAGGTGCCGTGATGCCGAAGCCAGGGCGTCCGGTTTTCGGGTGCGGATCGGCGCCGGCCAGCGGTACCATCGGGCGCTTTTAAGTCGGTTTTTCAGGGCGGAAAATAAACTGTAATCATCCAGCCAGTGGGCATTGCGGGCGCAAAAAGCCTCAAACCGGTGATCCGCACGAAAGCGGGAAAACGCTTTTTGAAAAAGAATGTTTTTTGCGCGCCCGCTTTTTTCATAGTCGATCCGACCGGCGGAAAAAACCGGCATATCCCGCAGGCCGCTTTTTTCCAAAAAACCGTCTTCAACCATTGTTTCAGGACTGATCAGCAGCGGATTGTACGCAAAGGCGGAAACACTGTGATAGGGGCTGTGCCCGTTTTTTGCATCGGTGGGGTTGACCGGCAGAATCTGCCAGACTCGCTGGCCGGCTTGATTCAGAAAATCAATGAACCGATAGGCCTCCGGGCCCATGTCGCCGATGCCGAATGCGGACGCGAGGCTTTGGATGGGAAGAAGTATGCCGCTTGCGCGAATCATCATAGCCGGTTTCAGTCCTATTGTTTCGTTGGATGACGGTGATCGTCTTTATTGTGCGTTTTCCGCCGTTGTCTCGACAAGCACCAGCACGATCATGGAATATGGCGCCAAAGTTATTTTTTCATTGGCGGAAAGAAGGTTGTCTTCTTCAAGAAAGCCGCCTTGTGCCGTATCGATCACCCGGCGCCAGCGTGCATTCCATCTTTCGCCCACGACAATGAAATCTGTGGGTTCATGATGGGCGTTGAACATGAGGTAGAAGCTGTCATCGGTTACGGGCTCTCCCCGGGGATTGGGGTTCGGTATGGTTTCGCCGTTGAGGTACACGCAAAGAGAGCTTACATGCCCTTCTCCCCAGTTTTCTTCGGCCATCTGTTTGCCGTCTGGGGTAATCCAGATGATGTCCTTGACCTCGCTGCCGTGGATGCGCCGCCCCAGAAACCAGCGCCTTCTCCTGAATACCGGGTGCTCCCTGCGGAAGCCGATGAGGCGGCGGCAGAAATCCAGAAGCGATTCATCAATATTTTCAAAGTCATACCAGGAGACGTCATTGTCCTGGCAGTATCCGTTGTTGTTGCCCTGCTGGGTCCGCCCGAATTCATCTCCGCCCAGAAGCATGGGCACGCCCTGGGACAGCATGAGCGTAACAAGGAAATTTTTTTTCTGACGGTCCCGCAGGGCGTTTATCTCCGCATCGTCCGTGGGTCCCTCTATCCCGCAGCTCCAGGAACGGTTGTGGTCCTCGCCGTCCTCGTTGTTTTCGCCGTTGGCGTCGTTGTGCTTTTCGTTGTAGGTGACCAGGTCGTTTAATGTAAAGCCGTCGTGCGCGGTGACGAAATTGATACTGGCATAGGGCAGGCGGGCGGTATCTTCATACAGATCCGAACTTCCGGTGAAACGGTAGGCGAACTCCCCCATGGTTTGTTCGCGGCCAGCCCAAAAATCGCGGATACAGTCCCGGTACTTGCCGTTCCATTCCGTCCACAAAGGCGGGAAGTTGCCCACCTGGTAACCGCCTTCGCCGATATCCCAGGGTTCTGCAATGAGTTTTACCTGGCTGATAATCGGGTCCTGCTGGATAATGTCAAAAAAAGACGACAGGCGGTCAACGTCGTGCAGCTCCCGGGCAAGGGTGGATGCCAGGTCGAAACGGAAGCCGTCCACGTGCATTTCCATTACCCAGTATCGCAGCGAATCCATCAGAAGCTGCAGCGCATGGGGATGCCGCATGTTGAGGCTGTTGCCGCAGCCGGTATAATCCATATAGTACCGGGGGTCCTCCGTAAGCCGGTAGTAATAGGCATTGTCAATGCCCTTGAAAGATAGCATCGGGCCAAGGTGGCTCCCTTCGCCGGTGTGGTTGTATACCACGTCGAGGATCACCTCGATGCCGGCATGGTGAAGCGACCGGACCATCTGCTTGACCTCCGACACCACTGCGCCCGGCCGTGTTTCCGATGCATATTCGTTATGTGGGGTGAAATACCCGATGGTGTTGTACCCCCAGTAGTTTCGCAGGCCTTTGTCCACCAGGTGTTGGTCGTGTATGAACTGGTGAACGGGCAGCAATTCAACTGCGGTGATGCCCAGCGTTTTGAAATAATCGATAATTGCCGGATGCGCAAGCCCGGCATAGGTGCCGCGAAGCTCAGACGGCACTTCCGGATGGCGGGCGGTCAGCCCCTTGACATGGGTTTCGTAAATGATGGTTTCATGCCATGGAATTTGGAGCCGACGGTCCCCTTCCCAGTCAAAATGCGGCTGGTGCACCACGCACCGGGGCATGAACGGCGCACTGTCAGAGTCGCTTTTCACTTCAAAGCCCGCATCGAATGGATACGGGAATACCGCTTCATCCCACTGGATCTGTCCTTCAATGGCTTTGGCATACGGATCGATAAGCAGCTTGGCCGGGTTGCACCGGTGGCCGTTTTCCGGTTCCCACGGCCCGTGTACCCGGTAGCCGTAGCGCTGGCCGGGTTCGATTCCCGGAAGATATCCGTGCCAGCAGAATCCCGTGACTTCCGGCAAGTCGATCCGGGTTTCATTGCCCTGATCATCGAACAAGCACAATTCCACCCGCTCGGCGATTTCCGAAAAAAGGGAAAAGTTGGTGCCGGACCCGTCGAACACGGGGCCGATCGGGTGCGGTGTCCCTGGCCAGACTTTCATGGCATCTGCTCCTTTATTGTTTGGATTGCCGCATGATATTCATGCAGCAGAAATACCGCTGTTGTCGACTAAATAACTAAAGAATAATGGTGCAGATATGGGGATGCCATGCAAATGACGGTATTTTTTGGTCCGGATCGTTTTTGCCGGAACGGATGCGGTCGTCACCGCTCGTTTTTTTTGGTTTCAAGTGGCGGCGCCAGGGTGGCATCATTATTATGTAGTATACATTATAGACGACTTCGCAAAAAGTCCAATATCTGCGTTACGTACAATTTTTGAAGAATCTCACGTACGGCTAAGTACGCTCAATTCTTCAGAAATTGCACGCGCCTTGATCTTGTCACGCCATGGCGTGATTCAAAGCCGTCTGAGCACGACTTTTTACAAGCGCATCATTACAAGCGATCTCAAAAAAATCTTTTTTTGAGATCGCTTGTACACCATATAATGATGGTCATTTCTTGGATTGGAAAACAACATGGCCGACCGATTGTTTGACGCCGTCATTTTCGATTTGGACGGCGTTATCACCCACACCGCCCTGCTTCATGTGCGGGCATGGGCGCAGTTGTTTGATGCGTTTCTTCAGGCAGTCGCCGGGCGGAAAAATCAACCGTTTACACCTTTCACCCGAGAGGACTATCTTTCTTTTGTAGATGGAAAACCACGTTATGACGGTATTGTTTCTTTTCTGGGTGCAAAAGGGGTCGTACTGCCCTACGGGAGTCCCAACGATCCCCCTCACAAGGAGACGGTATGCGGGCTTGGCAACCGGAAAAACGACATATTCAACGATCTGTTGCAAACCGAGGGCGTAACGGTTTTTCCCACCAGCGTGAAACTGATCGAAAAGCTCAAAAAAAACGGCGTAAAAATCGGGGTCGCCTCTTCGAGCAAAAACTGCCGCAACATTCTGGAAACCCAGGGGCTGCTGGACTTTTTCGATGTCCGGGTGGACGGTGAAGTGTCCGAGAAATGGGGGCTGTCCGGCAAACCCGCGCCGGATATTTTTACCGCTGCCTGCGACCGGCTGGGCGTGGACTATGACCGAGCGGTGGTGGTGGAGGATGCGGTATCCGGCGTTCAGGCTGGGCGAAACGGGCGTTTCGGCCTGGTCATCGGCGTTGCCCGGGAAATTGACGGCGCGGTGCTGTTGAAAAACGGTGCAGACCTGGTGGTAACCGATCTTGGGGAAATCCGCGTGGCTGACATCGAACGGTGGTTTGAAACGGGGCTTGCCGCTGATCAGTGGTGCATCATGTTTCATGACTATGACAAGGAGATTGAAAAAACCCGTGAAGCGCTCCTTGCCGTGGGCAACGGGTACCTGGGAACCCGCGGCGCCATGGAAGAAAGTTGTTTCGGGGGGATCAATTATCCCGGCACCTACATGGCGGGCGTGTTCAACCGACTCACCTCGCGGGTGAGCGGCAAAGACATTGAAAACGAGGATTTTGTCAACTGCCCCAACTGGCTGCCAGTCAATTTCCGGATCGGCGATGACCCCTATATGGACATCAACCGCGTTGCCATTGCTTCCATCTCCAGGCAACTTGACCTGAAAACCGGCATCCTTCATCGGGACATGGTGGTCAAGGATGAATCCGGCCGCAAAACACGGATCGTATCGGAACGCTTGGCAAGCATGGATGACCCGCACATTTGTGCACTCAAATACCGTCTGACCCCCCTGAATTATCAGGGGGAAATAACCGTTTCCGCGGCCATTGACGGAACGCATATTAATGATGGGGTCGAACGCTACAGGGACCTGAACCAAAAGCACCTTGCATCCTTGAAACAGGCAGCCATGGAGGGTTTGCTTTTGCTGACGGTCAAAACCACATCTTCGAATATAGAAATCGCCCTGGCCGCCGGGGTTCGCACAGGCGGCGCACCTGTTGCCGCCGTTTCCCATGAAACCTTACCGGGCCGGGCGGAAATATCGTATACTTATGACGCCCGGGAGAATCAGACATTCTTTCTGGAAAAGCGGGTGGCGCTGTATACATCGCAGGATGTTGGCGTAGACGACCCTTCAGAAGCCGCGGATGCGGCATTGCACCAAATGCCCTCCTTTGATGCGGTGAAGCAGGCCAGCGTAACCCGGTGGGCCGCGCTTTGGGAAGAGATGGATATCCGGCTGACGGGCGACCGGTTCAGCCAGAAAATGCTCCGGCTTCATATGTACCACCTTATGGGGAGTGCCTCGCCTCACAACGTTCAACTGGATGCCGGGATGCCGGCGCGCGGCCTGCACGGGGAAGCTTACCGGGGGCATATTTTCTGGGACGAGCTTTTCATCCTTCCCTTTTACGACCTTCATTTTCCCGCGGTCGCCAGGTCGCTGCTCATGTACCGATACCGGCGCCTGGACAAGGCAAGAATGCTTGCCCGTGCTGAAGGTCGAAAGGGCGCGATGTTTCCCTGGCAGAGCGGCAGCTCCGGCCGGGAGGAAACCCAGGTGATTCATCTCAATCCCATGACCGGTAAGTGGGGGCCGGACCATAGCGCGCGTCAGCGCCATGTCTCTTTGGCCATCGCCTTTAACATCTGGCAGTATTATCATATCACCCGGGATACGGAATTCATGGAAGCCTTTGGCGCGGAAATGTTTTTCGAGATCTGCCGGTTTTTTGCGGACATGGCCCGTTTGGATCCGGATACGGGGCGTTTTCATATCGACGGCGTCATGGGTCCGGACGAGTTCCATGAAAAATATCCCGAAATCGACATCGGCGGCCTTACCGACAACGCCTATACCAACCTGATGGTCCACTGGGCGCTTGCAGCCGCCGGGGAGATTTTTGCAGCCATAAGCGGTCCTGCCAGAAAATCCCTTCATGCGGGGATCGGCGTCGATGCGCAGGAAATTGAGCAATGGCGAAATATCGCAACCAGGCTCAACGTGGTCATGACAGACGATGTCATGGCACAGTTTGACGGCTATTTTTCCCTTGCGGAACTGGACTGGTATCATTACCGGGGGGTGTACGGCGATATTCATCGCCTGGACCGGATTTTGAAAAAAGAGGGGAAATCGCCGGATCAGTACAAGGCTGCCAAACAGGCCGACGTGCTGATGGCCTTTTTTGTATTGGGAGACCGGAAAGTATCTGAAATTCTTACATCTATGGGATATGAACCGGGAAACGATTTTTTCGGAAAAAACCTGGCCTATTACATGCCCCGTACTTCCCATGGATCGACCCTGAGCCGCGTGGTGCACAGTGCCCTTGCCGCCGCGCAGGGGGACGCCCGAACCAGTTGGCAGTTCTACCAGGAAGCCCTTGCAAGCGATTATTCCGATGTCCAGGGGGGTACCACCGGAGAAGGGATTCATACGGGGGTCATGGCCGGGACCGTTCTTCTTGCCATGACGACATACGGTGGTTTGAGAATTGACGGCGAGGCGCCCCGGATTCATTCGGCACTGCCCGGATTGTGGAAAAGAATCCGTTTCGGTGTATGGTTTCGCAGTGTTCGCTATGAATTTGACATTACCCGAAGTGAAGTGATCATGCGAAAGCAAATGAATACAGACCATTAAAATAAGGATACGCGTCATGCTGGGAGACGTATTGTTAATCGAGGACAAACACCGGGAAGCGGCAAAGAAGATCAAGGAAAATTTGCTGGCAGGTGACGGCCCCAAGCGGGTCGTCGCCATATCCGGGGAATCCGGATCGGGCAAATCCGAGCTTTCCCACTGCCTGGGCAGGGCGCTGAAAGACGCAGGCATACGGGCAAAGGTGCTGCACAGCGACAATTATTACCATGTCCCGCCCCGGGACCGGAACAGGTGGCGGCAGGCGCACGGTCCCGAAAGCATTGGTCTGGATGAATACAACTGGGCGGCTATCGAAAAAACGATTGAAGATTTCAAAAACAACCGGAAGTCTGAAATGCCGTGCATTGATCTCGTAACCGACCAGGTGGACACCCTGATTACCGATTTCAGCGGGATCGACCTTCTGGTGCTTGACGGTCTGTATGCGATAAATACCCGCGGGGTCGATTTACGGGTATTTATCGACCTGACGTTTCACGAAACCAAGAAGGCCCAGTTGCTTCGCGGCAAGGAAAAGATGGACGACTGGCGGATGACCGTCCTGGAGCAGGAACACCGGATGGTATCTTCCCTGCGGGAAAAGGTTGACCTGATTGTGAACAAGTCCTATGAAATCGAGGCTGCAAGGGGGTAGCCGGATGCCATGAAAAAAATTCCCCGGGCCACGTACCGGCTCCAGTTTCACAAGGGATTTACTTTCGACGATGCAGCGGCCGTTGCCGATTACCTGTCTGCCTTGGGCGTCAGCCACATATACGCGTCTCCGTATCTTCGGGCCGCGCCCGGAAGCACACACGGATACGATGTAACGGACCATTCCCGTGTTAACGAGGATCTCGGCGGTGGGGCGGCCCATTGCCGCATGTGTCGAATTCTTCGGGAAAACGGCTTGGGGCAGATTATAGACGTGGTACCCAACCACATGTCCGTTAGCCCCCCCGTTTGCAACCGGTGGTGGTGGGATGTTTTAAAAAACGGCCCCCAAAGCCCCTTTGAGCCGTTTTTCGACATTGACTGGGATCCGCCGGAAAAACGGCTGAAAGGAAAAGTACTGTTGCCGGTTCTCGGCGACCATTACGGCCGGGAGCTTGAACAAGGAAAGATCCGGGCGGCAGTCCGGTATGCGGAAATGATAGTCGAATACAGGGAAATGATCTTCCCGGTGTCACCGACTTCCCATGCCGGACAGGACTTGTACGAACTTGCTGAAAGGCTGTGCGCCGATAGAAAAGCGATGGATAATTTTCTCCAGAAGCAGCATTACCGCCTGACATTCTGGCGGTCAGCCTCCCGGGACCTGAACTATCGGCGCTTTTTTTCCATAAATGACCTGGCCGCCATTCGGATAGAAGGAAACGCCGTTTTTACGGAAACCCACCGGCTGATCTTCCAATGGCTGCATAAGAAAACTATCGACGGGCTCCGGATCGATCACCCGGACGGATTTGCCGACCCGGATCAATATTTCCACCGCCTATCAGCAGCCGCCCCGGATGCCTGGATTGTTGTGGAAAAGATCCTTCACCCCGGGGAAAATCTGCCCGCCGAATGGCCGGTGGCCGGCACCACGGGGTATGATTTTTTGAATCTCACCGCCGGATTATTCATCGATCCTGCCGGAGAAATCCCGCTTACGCGGTTTTATGACGCTTTTACCGGTGAAACGATCGCCTACGACGATCTGGTTTATCAATGCAAGCACCAGGTCATGGACGATCTGTTGGGCGCGGATGTCAACCGGCTGGCGGAGATCATGGTCCGGATCTGTGAAAGACACCCATGTCACCGGGATTATACCCGTTATGAGCTCAAGCGTGCGATAAAGGAACTTCTTTGCTGCATGCCGGTATACCGGACCTATGTACGAAGAGGCTTTGCATTGCGAACAACCGACGCCCGCACCATTGAAGATACGGTATCCATGGCAAAAATCCGGTGTCCAAGGATTGATCCGTCCCTGTTTGACTTTATCGGGGATCTGCTTTGCGGCCGGATAATTGGAGAACTCGAAGAAGAGTTTATGGTTCGGTTTCAGCAGCTCAGCGGGCCGGTAACGGCAAAGGGGCTCGAGGATACGGCGTTTTACCGCTACAACCGGCTCTCGGGTCAAAACGAGGTGGGGGCGGATCCATCGGTTTTCGGGGTATCGCCTGCGGTATTCCACGAAAACATGCGCATGCGGGTAAGCCGGTATCCCGCGGCCATGCTGGCCACGTCCACCCATGACACCAAGCGGAGCGAGGACGTGCGGGCCCGCATGGCGCTTCTTTCCGAGATGCCTGCAAAATGGGAGAAAGCCGTCAGTGACTGGTCTGCCGCAAATGCGGTTTACCGCCGAAACGGCCTGCCGGATGCCAACATGGAATATCTTCTTTACCAGACCCTGGTCGGCGCATGGCCCCTTTCATCGGACCGTGCCGCGGCATTTATGGAAAAAGCGGCGCGCGAGGCCAAGCGCCATACGTCATGGGAGAACCCGGACAGTGCTTACGAAGCGGCATTGCAGGCCTTTGTCACCGGTGTTTTGTCGGATGACGCCTTTTTGTCCGCGCTATCGGCCTTTGTGGTTCCGCTCGTTTATCCCGGGCGGATTAATGCCATGGCACAGGTGCTGATCAAACTGACCGCGCCGGGGGTGCCGGACATATACCAGGGAACCGAACTGTGGGATATGAGCCTTGTGGATCCGGACAATCGGCGGCCGGTGGATTTCCCATTGCGAAGAAAACGGCTCCGGTCGCTTGAAAACATGACGCCGGAGCAGATCATGGCGGCAATGGATACGGGTTTGCCCAAGCTGTATTTGATTTGTCAGGCGCTTTGGCTGCGGAAAAAACATCCGGAAATGTTCGCCCCGTCAGCCGGGTATGCACCCCTTGATATCCGGGGAAAACAGCAAACGCATGCCATCGCTTATCTGCGGGGAGAGCAGGTGGCGGTGATCGTTCCCCGCCTGGTGATGGGCTTTTCTGGGGACTGGGTGGATACGAAGGTCGAGCTGCCCCGGGGTCGTTGGCAAACCCGGTTCACTGGCGAAACCGTCGAAGCGGATGCGGGGGGCCGCTGTCCGGGTGTTTCCCTGGGGCGAATGCTAAAACGTTTTCCCATAGCGATGTTGGTAAAGGAGACATAAGATGATGAATCCCATCCGGGTCTGGGCGCCCATGGCAAAAACGGTGGCCGCCCGCATCGGGGAGCGCATCATTCCCCTTGGCGAAGCTCCCGGCGGCTGGTGGCGGCTTTTAAAACCGCTTCCTCCGGGCACGGATTACGCTTTTGTCATAGACGGTCAATCGCCCGTTCCTGATCCACGGTCCCCGCAGCTGCCCTATGGTATTCACGGGCCGTCCCGGACTGTGGACCATGCGGCGTTTGCTTGGCAGGATGCTAAATGGCAAGCGCCGCCCCTGTCATCCGGTATTGTTTACGAGCTTCACACGGGGACGTTTTCGGAAAAGGGAACCTTTGACGGGGTGATCGAACACCTGGATGACCTCTGCGGCCTGGGGATCACCCACATCGAACTGATGCCGGTAAACAGCTTTTCGGGTATCAGGGGATGGGGATATGACGGGGTCGGTCTGTATGCACCCCAGGAAAGCTACGGCGGCCCGGACGGATTGAAACGCCTGGTGAATGCCTGTCACGGTCGGGGGCTTGGGGTGATCCTGGACGTGGTTTACAATCATCTCGGGCCTGAGGGCAATTATCTTGAGCATTTCGGCCCCTATTTCGCGGACCACTATACATCCCCGTGGGGGAAGGCGGTCAATCTTGACGGCCCCTACAGTTTTGAGGTGCGCCGTTTTTTCATCGACAACGCATTGATGTGGCTGCGGGATTACCACATAGACGGGCTTCGCATCGATGCGGTGCATGCCTTTGTTGACCTCTCCGCCATCCATTTTATGGAGGAAATGGCCTGCGCAGTCAGGCGCCTGGAAGCGGAAACCGGAAGGCACTTCGTGCTGATCGCCGAAAGCGATCTCAATGATCCCCGTATTGTAAAGCCGGTCGAGGCGGGTGGGTACGGCCTGGACGCCCAGTGGAGCGATGACTTCCACCATGCCCTCCATTCGGTGCTTACCGGTGAAAAAGACGGGTATTATTCGGACTTCGGAACACTCGGGGATCTCGCCCGGGCGCTTGAACGCGGTTTTGCCTATGACGGACGGTATTCCGGCTTCAGAAAAAGAATTCACGGCCGGCCGGTCTGTGGCTTGTCCGGAAACCGGTTTTTGGGGTATATCCAGAATCACGACCAGGTAGGAAACCGGGCCTTAGGAGAGCGGATCGGGCACCTGGTCGGCGTGGAGCGGTTCAAGATCGGCGCGGTCATAGTCTTTTTCGCCCCGTTTGTCCCCATGTTGTTCCAGGGCGAGGAATGGAGCGCATCCACTCCTTTTATGTATTTCACGGATCACCAGGACCCGGACCTGGCCGAGGCGGTCAGAAACGGCCGGTGCAATGAATTTGAAAGCTTTGGGTGGCGCCCGGAGGACGTCCCCGATCCTCAGGCAGTTGAAACCTTCGAAAAATCGATTTTGCAATGGAATGAAACAAGTCAGGACCCCCACCGGTCCATTTTACAATGGTACCGGCAGTTGATCACCCTACGGAAACAGGCCCCGGATTTGAAAGACGGCCGCATGGACCGGGTCCGGACCCGTTGGGACGCGTCAGCCCGGTGGCTGGTCATTGAACGCGGGCGGTATTTGCTTGTCTGCAACCTTGGAGAAGCCCGTCAGCTTGTGCCCATAGCTAACAGTAAAGCGGGCTGCTTCGTGTTGTGCTCCACCAACGGTATCGAATGCAGGACCGACGGTTTGCTCCTTCCGCCGGACAGCGCGGCGGTTATGTACTTTGAATGTTGACATCTTTGATCTTCAAAATGTTTTATCCCCTTTTCCGGTTCAAGATCCTTTTGACTTACCGCGTCATTGCCTTCGCACAAGACCACTTGGCTGTCGCCTTCAAATGCCTGGATCCGAAGGCCCCTTGCCGGTGATAAGGCGCAAAAGTAAAGTTTTCCCCGCGCCGTTAAGGCCGGGAACACCGAGCCGGAAGGGCAGCACTGATCATGATACTCATGATTGATGCACTCGTAAAAAGTCGGTTTCAGAAGGCTTTGTAAAAAGGCCAAGATCAAGGCTTGCGCGATTTTTTAAGAATTGAGCGTACTTAAGTGTACGTGATATTCTTCGAAAATTGCGCATAACGCAGATATTGGCCTTTTTACGAAGCCGTCATGATTGCTGTCTCCAAATTCCCTGATAGGGGTCCTGGCGGTATCAACACCAGTCGATTTTCCGTGTCATTAATTGCTTTCTCTGTTATAATCGGAACTCAAAATCTGTTATTCTCGCCTAAAAAGCTTATGATCTGATTAGATCAGTCGTAATCGAGTCGCCAAACAGGACGCCGGAAAGGCTTACGGCCCTTCGCGGAAGGTTCATTGGCGGTACCGGTTACTTCCTGCCGAAATAGCTGCGGCTATTTTGGTCGACGGGGTATCGATATGACGCCTCAAGTCTCTGCATCACCGGTTTCTGAAAAGACGCCCCAAAAGGCCGCCCGGTATGTCCTGGCACTGGATCTGGGCAGCGGCAGCATCAAGGCGGCCGTGGTCTCCAATGCCGGCATTGTTGTTTCCGTTGCAGCAGAACCCGTTACTACCCATTTGCTCCCTAACGGCGGCGCCGAACAGGACCCGGAAAGCTGGTGGCAGAGCGCCCTTCGCATCACCCGGTCGGCAATCGACCGTTCCGGCGTGCCAGCCCGGCAGATCATCGCGGTCTGCTGTGATTCCCAATGGTCGCTGGCGGTTCCGGTGGACGACGCCTGCCGGCCGGTAATGAATGCCATTCACTGGCTGGATACGCGGGGAGCGCCCTACAATCGCAAGCTCATCGGCGGGTTTCCGGCCGTTAAGGGATACAGCCTTTTTAAAATTCCCGCATGGATCCGGTTGACGGGCCTGGTTCCCTCCCTTTCCGGGGTGGACTCCCTGGGGCATGTGCTGTTTATTAAAAACGAGCTGCCCGGGGTGTATCAAAAGACGCACAAGTTCCTTGAGCCCATGGATTTCTTGACTTCCCGGATGGCCGGGAAAATCTGCGCCACCCAGAAAACCATGGCACCGTTTATGATCACGGACAACCGGCAGTGGGGCACGCGCCAATACAGCCAGAAACTTCTGGATAAAAGCGGGCTGGATCGTGCAAAATTTCCCGAACTGATTGCAAACAACGGGGTGGTGGGGCCGCTGGCACCGGATGTGGCAAAGACATTGGGCTTGATGCCGGAAACCACCGTCGTGGCCGGCATTGCCGACTCCAATGCGTCTTTGATCGGCTCCGGGGCAATCCGCGATTTTGATGCCATTATTTATATCGGCACATCGCAATACCTGACATTTCATGTCCCCTACAAGAAAACCAACCTCTTATATATGATGACGGCACTGCCGAGCCCCTTTCCGTCGCGCTATTACCTGCTGGGCGAGCAGGGCGTCGGCGGGAGGTGCCTGGAGTTTTTTATCAAAGAAATGATGGTTTCCGATGATTTGCCGGAAAACGGCCGCCTGCCGGCGGATGCCTATGACCGCTTTAACCGGTTGGCGGAAAAAGCCCCGCCAGGCAGCGGCGGCGTTATTTTTCTCCCCTGGCTGAACGGATCCCTCGTTCCGGATGAAGACGCTTATGTGCGCGGCGGTTTTATCAATATTTCGTTGAGCACCCATCGCCATCACATGGCCCGGGCCGTCATGGAGGGTCTTGCTTTTAACAACCGATGGACCTGCCAATGCGCGGAAAAATATACCGGAAAATCCATTGACCGTTTCCGGTTTTCCGGCGGCGGCGCATTGTCCGAACTGTGGGCCCAGATCCACGCGGATGTCCTCAACGTACCGATTCACCAGGTTGAAGACCCCGTCAATGCCACGGTTCGCGGGTGTGCGCTGCTGGCGCTCACCGCCCTGGGTGCGTTGCACCCGGATGAGATTTCAGAAACCATCCGGATTCGGCGGGTTTTCAATCCGGATTCGTCAAACCGGGCGGTTTATGATAAAATGTATACCCAATACCGGCGGTTGTTTACAAAAAACCGGCGGATTTTTTCCGCTCTTAACAAATGACAATTTTCATGAGAAGCGAGGTGAACGATGAGCGATAAACCAACGGACAACGGGCCGCAGGATCCATTCAGGCCATATAAAGGCCGCTTTGAAACCCATGACCGGATTCCGGAAAAAGGCCGGAAACCGGACGATATTATCGAGGAGTTGTCCGTAATGGCAAAAGAGGAAGATGCCGCCTGGAAAACCGGGCGGATCTCGGGCACGTATTATCATGCCGGGGATGCTCACCGGGCCTTTTTAAATGAAGCCTTTTCGTTTTTCTCTCATATCAACACCATTCAGTTTGATCTTTGCCCGAGCATGGCCAAATTTGAAAGTGAAATCATTTCCATGACAACCGCCATGCTCCATGGCGATGCAGTAAAGGACCAGGATCCGTCGGGCGGGGTTTGCGGCACGGTGACCTCGGGCGGCAGCGAGAGCATTGCCATGGCCGTAAAAGCCTACCGGGATCAGGCACGCGCGGAAAAGGGGATCATGACCCCGGAGATTGTCATGCCCAAAACCGCCCATCCGGCATTCAACAAGGCGGGCGAATATTTCGGGGTGAAAATGGTGGCCGTTCCGGTGGACCTGCCGGATTTCCGGGTAGACCCCGAGGCGGTTGCGGCGAAAATCAATGCCAACACCGTGGCAATCGTGGGCAGTGCGGGCAATTATCCCTACGGCCTGATTGATCCGCTGGCAGAATTGTCCGAACTTGCCGTACACCATAACATCGGGTTTCACGTGGACGGGTGTCTTGGCGGGTTTATACTGCCGTGGATTGAAAAGGCCGGCTATCCGGTTCCCCCGTTCGATTTCCGCCTGCCCGGCGTGACATCCATATCTGCGGATACCCATAAATTCGGCTATGCATTGAAGGGGACCTCTGTAATCCTCTACCGGAATCCGGATCTAAGACGCTATCAATACTTTACATTTCCGGACTGGCCCGGCGGCATTTATGCCTCGCCCACATCCGCCGGCAGCCGGTCCGGCGGTTTGAGCGCTGCGACATGGGCGTCCATGGTCAGCATGGGAGAAGCCGGCTATCTTGCGGCCGCACGGGAGATCATGCGGGTTGCCAGTGAAATACGCGACGCCGTAGAGCGCATCGAGGAGCTCATCGTGATCGGAGAGCCGACGTTTCTTGTCAGCTTTCGCTCTGAGGCCCTGGATGTATTTCATATCAATGATTTCATGAAGACCAGGGGGTGGCGGTTTAACTGCCTGCAGCTTCCGCCGGCGCTCCATTTCTGTGTTACGCTGCCCCAGACGCGGGTCGCGGGCCTGGGCGACCAATTTGCCGACGACCTGGCCGAAGGCGTGTCCTATGCAAAGCAAAATGCCGGCACCCCGGCCCAGAGCAGCGCCTTGTACGGACTTGCCGGCACCGTTGACGGCAACCAGCAGGTTACCGACCTCTTATGCGGTGTGTTTGATTATATGTATGCCATTTAACAGGCATTGATCTCTCGGTAGGTCGGGATTCATATCCCGACATTGCACTGCATCACTTCGCTTCTCCGGCGCATGAAAGACAGGAAAAATCGATGAAAATTATTGATCTGAGCCATCGCATCGAGCCCGGTATGCCGGTGTATCCGGGTACGGAAGGCCCCGTGTTCTCCCATCCGTTTGACCTGGACAAAGACGGGTTTGTGGAGATGAAGATATCGCTGATGACTCACACCGGCACCCACATGGATGCGCCGGCCCACATCCTTGACGGGGGGCAAACCCTGGACCGGATGCCGGTTTCGGCGTTTTACGGACAGGCGATATGCATTGACGCGGTATCGGGGCAAAAGGAAATTGCCGCCGAAGATCTGGCACCTTACGAGGCCATGATTCAAACGGCGGATTTTGTATTATTCCGAACCGGATGGTCCCGGCTGTGGGGCACTTCCGCTTATTTTGAAGGGTATCCGGTGCTGAGCCCGGAGGCGGCGCACCGGTTGAGCAATTTCGGGCTCAAGGGGGTCGGTTTTGACACCATTTCTGCAGACGGCCCCGGAGACACGGCTTTTGTGATCCACCAAACACTGCTGGGCACGGATCGGGTTATTCTTGAAAATTTGACCCATCTTGACCAATTGCCCCGGGCCGGATTTTCGATCGCGTGTTTTCCGCTGCATTTTTCCGGGGCTGACGGCTCCCCCGTACGGGCGGTGGCGTTTGTGGACTGAAAG
>PUOB01000159.1 GCA_003551985.1 Desulfobacteraceae bacterium
CAACGGGCTTTTTCCCGCCGGGATTTGCCGTTCTGTCCGCAGTTTCCCCGCCGGCGCACCGCAACGTTGCCGTCTCTCTTGCCATACCTATCGCCTTTGTCTACGGCGGGGGCATCTCCCCCTTCATTATCGGCATGGCCGGGGATGCCGGGATATTTGCCGGGGGGATCATTCTCGTCGGCGTCTTGATTGGCGTCGGCGGCCTTCTTGCCTTTAAAATTCCACTTGACGACCCCCGGAGCAGGTCTTAGTTTATTCTTATAACAAAAAAAAGGAGGTGTTGGCTTGCTTCAAAATCTGGAACAAAAACCATCCCTGATAAAAGACAAGTGGTTCAAAAGCGATAAATCCAGGCAAATTATCAAGGAGGCGCTTGAGCACGCCGGCATCGCCATCAACGGAAACAACCCATGGGACATCCAGGTGTACAACGAAAATGTCTACGACAGGGTTGTGCGAGACGGCGAACTTGGCGTGGGTGAGGCCTACATGGATGGCTGGTGGGACAGCCCCGCCCTGGACCAGTTTATCGACCGGGTATTGCGTGCCAACCTCCCCCAATACTTCAAGGACAATTGGACAAATACCCTGCATTTGCTCAAGGCCCGCCTGATCAACCGGCAAAAATCCAGCCGCGCCTGGGAGGTCGGAGAACAGCACTACGACGTGGGCAACGCCCTTTACCGGGACATGCTCGACAGCCGAATGGCCTATACCTGCGGATACTGGAGAGGGGGTGCGGCCGACCTGGACGAAGCCCAGGAAGCCAAGCTGGATCTGGTCTGCCGGAAAATCGAGCTTGAACCTGGCATGACGGTGCTGGACCTGGGGTGCGGATGGGGCTGCTTTGCAAAATATGCCGCGGAGAAATACGGCGCCGAGGTTACCGGCCTGACCGTTTCCCAGGAGCAGGTGGATCTGGGCAACCGGATGTGTGAGGGACTGCCCGCCACAATCCACATGGATGACTACCGAAATGCCGCCGGCCAATACGACCGGGTGGTTTCCATCGGCATCATGGAGCACGTGGGATACAAGAATTACCGGACGTACATGGAAACGGCCGAGCGGTGTTTAAAAGACGACGGCATCGCGCTGATCCACACCATCGGCGGCAACATCAGCAACACCGCCAGCAACACATGGTTCAGCAAATATATTTTTCCCAACGGCATGCTCCCCTCCATTGCCCAGCTGGGTGAAGCCATGGAAGGGATCTTCGTGATGGAGGACTGGCACAACTTCGGACCGGACTATGACAAAACCCTGATGGCGTGGTACGACAACTTTGAAAAATCCTGGCCGAGGCACAGGGACACCTACGGGGACCGCTTCTACCGGATGTGGAAATTCTACCTTTTGAGCTCGGCCGGAGCGTTTCGGGCCCGGAGCAACCAACTCTGGCAAATCGTCATGACCAAACCGGGCAGGGCCCAGCCCGACTGCCGGATTTCCTGACAAGAACCATGATTACGGCGACGGTCATTATCGTGGGCGGGGGGCCGGCAGGATCCACGTGCGCCAGGGAACTTACAAGACATGGCGTCGATGCACTGGTACTCGACAAAAAACCCTTCCCCCGGACCAAGTTGTGCGCCGGCTGGGTTACGCCCAAAGTTTTGGCCGACCTTGAGCTGGCTCCCCGGGACTATCCTCACCGCATTATCACCTACCGGCGCCTCCGGTTTTACTTCCGCGGGGTTCCCGTGCCGGTGCCGACCCGGCAGTATTCCATCCGGCGGCGCGAATTCGACGATTTTCTTCTCAAACGCGCCGGTGTACCCGTTCGGCGGCATGACGTAAGGCAAATCCGCAAATCCAATGGGAAATTTATCATAGACGATTCCTACCGGTGCACCTACCTGGTGGGCGCCGGCGGCACCCACTGCCCGGTTTACAAAAAACTGTTTTCAGAAATTCACCCGCGCGATCCCGGACGCCGGATTGCAACCGTGGAGGAAGAATTCCCCTTTCAATGGACGGACCCCGATTGCCGGTTGTGGTTTTTCGAGAAAGGCCTCCCCGGCTACAGCTGGTATGTGCCCAAGGCAGGCGGTTATCTCAACGTCGGTATCGGCGGGAAGCAGGCGGCTCTGATAAAGCGGGGGGAAACCATCAATACCCACTGGCGCCGCTTCATCGATGCGCTCGAACAAAAAGGGCGGGTAACGAACCATCAATTTTCACCCGGGGGGCACGTGTACTACCTGCGCGGGAAAACCGGCAGCACCGGATATGACAACGCCTTTATCACCGGCGATGCCGCCGGACTGGCGACCCGCGACATGGGCGAGGGCATCGGCCCGGCCGTGGAAAGCGGCAAGCTCGCCGCCCGGTCCATCATTTTCGGAGTGCCCTATTCCATTGCCCCCGTGACCGCTTGGAGCGCGCCCCAGATTTTACGGCCCCGGGGCCTGTAACGTTAAGACCGTGTCGTATTGCTGTCGGATGTTTTCCGGGTGAAAGGCCATGGGACGATTATCGCCGGAGAGAAATACCGCGATGCCGTCGTCATAATGGGGACTGGCCGGGTTCCCGGACTGGCCGCCGCTGTTCACCAGGAAAAGCGGCTCCTCCCGCCCGAAGTCCACCACCATTCGCATGGCCGGAATCAGCCAGACGTCAAAATCATAACCTCTTTGGTATCCCGCAACGTTGATCGTGTTGAACCCGCCGCCCGCCGGATAAGGCCCCCGGTCGGTATAGCGGGCGATCAACCGCGCCCCCCATCGCCTGAAAAACGGCAGGTGCGCCTGCATTTTCGTGGTCGAGGTCCGCCAGGTATACGCATGAATCCGGCCCCACTGCCAGTTATCCGGATCGCGGCCCATGGTTCGCTGTGCATGCGCAGCCGCATCGGCCAGGGACGCAGCGACAATATCCGCCCGGGTTTCAACCTTGTCCGGCGTGTTGATGTTGTTCCAGAACGGACTTTCAGGCCTTTCGAACAAATGGTCCTGAACCGGCCCGTAAATGCCCCGGTTGAGTGTTTTGAAACTTTTCCATGCCATGGCGTCGCCCGGCCCCAGCTCGTCCTTGAACAGGTTGCGGGCCAAGTGGTGTTGAAAAATACCGTATATCGCCGCACCGGCGGAACCGGCGTCCATGTCGCCGTCAAAATCCCGGAGAATATCCAGTGCCAGCAGGGCTCGGGCCGCCCGCCGGGCATCGTCCCATCCGTCAATGACATCCATTATCTCCCCGGCCAGCGGCGAATCGAAAAACAGGCGCTGCAGCTTTATCACCATCACGTCATGGCGGTCGTTTTGCATTTCCACGGCATCCACATGGCAATATGCATCCCTTTCCCCAAGCATCTGCCGTATCCGTTCGGCCCGCTCCGGCGCATACCAACTCGATCCTAAAACGGGCCCCGTGTCCGGGTCGATGGTACGGTGGTTGGCCGTGTAAAGAAATCCGGCCTCCGGATCCTTGACCCGGGGGTGCTGGTCAACGGGGAGATACCCCTGCCATTCATATTCGCCGGTCCACCCCGGTGAGGGCAGGTGCCCGCGGCCGTTTTTGCGGATAGGGTATCGCCCGGATACCTGCCAGGCAATATGGTCGGCATTGCCGTAGATAAAATTCAGGTTCATAAACCGGATACGGCTGACCGCTTCCCCGGCCGCCGCCATATCCGTCGCCAGGTTCAGCGCATACATCCCTTCGAGGGAGTTGTCCTTTTCGTGGAGGGTGGTTTGAACGGCCAGACCGAAACCGCTTTTGGTTTTCGGCGCCATCAGCGGGTTGACGGGCTCCGACGACAGGGCCGCATTCAACAGGGGGCCGTGCCGGGTGGACCGGACAGTTCTCTCCACCGGCTCAGCCCCGTTTACATAAAAGGTTTCCGTTCGGGTCGCTACCGGATGCCAACGGTCTTTGTAGAGGTAGTGGTCCTCCCCGTCGACAGACTTGATCCGCTCGATGAAAATGTCCTGGCTGTCGCCCATGACCATGGTCATGCCCCATGCGATGTGGCCGTTGTATCCGGCCACGATGCCGGGAATGCCAGGCATTGCCACGCCGGCCGAGCGAAAGCCGG
>PUOB01000142.1 GCA_003551985.1 Desulfobacteraceae bacterium
AATCGTTATAAACAGCGTAACGGCGCCCAGTCCAGACATCCATACAATATCGCGGGAGGGTACGGCCAGTATGCTGCCGAACAGGTAGCTCATAAGATCGGTGTGATACCCCGGCGTCAGGTCGATGAGGATTACCCCCATGGCCATCCCCACGGCCCACAACACCCCGATAAATGTGTCCGAGCGGCTTTTTGCCTTCACCGTCACGGCCGTCATGAGCAGGGCGGCCGCAAGGGAGACCCCGATGGTCCCGTATACATAGGGGATGCCGAAAAAAAAAGCCAGCCCGATCCCGCCATATGCGGCATGGGCAATGCCCCCTGCCAGGAAAACCATGCGGTTCACCACGACGAACGATCCGATGACGCCGCAGACCAGGCTCGCAAAGAGGCCTGCAAACACGGCATTTCTCATAAATTCGAATTGCAGGGCTTCGATCACGTTAAACATCCGTGTGGGGTTTGAGTATCCGGTGCGGCTGCCCGTGGGCCACCAGTTCCACAGGGCATTGATATCCCATTTCGATCATGGCTTCGGTGATTTCGTTTCTGGGATGATAGTGAAGCCCTTGGTTCACGCATGCGACGCTTTTGACATAGCTTGAGACGATCATCAGGTCGTGGCTGATGACGATGACGGTTTTTGTTTTGTTGAGCTCCCCCAACAGGTGGTACAATTCGGTTTTACCGCTTGTATCCACGCTTGCCGTGGGTTCGTCCAGGATGAGGATGTCCGGATCCGTGGCGAGCGCCCTGGCAATGAACACGCGTTCCCGCTGGCCCGACGACAGGTCCTTGATTTTGCGGCCCTCGAGGCCTGTAATGCCGATCTGTTCCATCACCTCAAAGGCCTTTTGGCGGTCCTGCCGGTTGATCCGCCGCCGCCCGCTGTAGCGCAGCCGCCCCATCAGGATCACGTCGATAACGGAGATGGGGAAATGAATGTTGATATTGACATCCTGCGGCACATAGCCAAAGCGGTGGGCCGTATTGACAGGGGGTTCGCCGTAGACGCGGATCCGGCCGGCGTCGGGCTGCAACAACCCCAGGATAAGCCTGACAAGCGTTGATTTTCCGCCGCCGTTGGGGCCAATGACCGCCAGAAAATCTTTTTCCGCCACGTCGAGGGTGACATCGGCAAGGGCCGGTTCGCCATTGTACGAAAAAGAAACGCCCCGTACCTCTATGATGAGTTCGCCTTGCGTCATCGGGGCTGCTGCTTTCCAATCAATTCCGCGACATCCCGGAGGTTTTGCGCCCAGTTTTTCGCCAGGGGGTCGGCCTTGACCGTATCGCCGTCAATCTCGCGCGCGATGGTTTCCGCATCGCGCGAGGAGATTTGCGGCTGGACCATGACCACCCGGATCCCTTTTTCTTTCGCCTGCCCGATAATTTGTTGTATCTGTTTTGCTTTCGGGGCCTTCCCGTCCACTTCGACGGGGATCTGCTCAAGCCCGTAGGCGTCGGCGAAATACCCCCAGGCAGGATGGTATACCAGAAAGGCCTGTCCGGGTTCAAGGCGGTTTCGCAGGGCCATGTCCAATTCGACGATCTCGGCGATAAAAGCTGCATAATTGGATTCGTAGGCCTCGCGGCCGTCCGGGTCAAGCCGGGTCAGCCCTTCAAAGATATTTCTGGCCTGGAGTTTTGCCAAAGGCGGCGACAGCCAGATATGGGGGTCCATGGCGCCGTGGTCATGGTCGTGGCCGTGGTGACGCGAAGCGGGCTGTTTTTTGATTCCGCGGTCGGTTTCCACAACCGCCATGTCCGGGTTGACGGCGCGTATCCGGTCAAGCCACGCCTTTTCAAAAGTCACGCCGATGGAAAAATACGCCTCCGTTTCGGCGAGTTTTTTCATCTGCCCGGAAGACGGCTCATAGGTGTGCGGGCTCGCGCCGGGGGCAACCATGACGTGGGCATTGACCCTCTCACCGGCGATTTTCTCCACGAAATATTGCTGCGGGGGGATGCTGACAAAAACGTCAATCTCCGCCGTTTTTGCGTGAAACGCCGGAAAGAGAATAATGCCTGCCAGCAGGGAAAAGACACCGATCCATTTGTTGTTCATGGCACCCTCTTAATTGTTTAAACATGACGGCTTCGAAAAAAGTCCAATATCTGCGTTATGCGAAATTTCCGAAGAAATTCATCACGCCTTGGCGTGATTGCAAAGTCCTCTGGCTGCGAGTTTTTACGAGACTATCAAACATGATGGACTCGTAAAAAGTCGGGCTTTGTCTCCCGATTCACCACGGGTTGTTTGTAGGGGCGAATAATCATTCGCCCTTATGGCGGGCGAATGATTATTCGCCCCTACTTTTTACGAAGCTATCAAACATAAATTGTACTATATTTATAAGCATTCTTTTTCAGGTTGCAAACCGCCCGGAGAATCACGTATTATGATGACTCATCAATAATTTTATTAATAACGGGATACAATACCACACCATGTTCGACAAGGCAATTATTCAGCAAATAACCGCATCGTTGGCTGCCGAGACGGGTGACCCCGGTGAAAAAAACCCGGTGAAAAGCCCTTTCTCGCAGGAGGACGTGGAATTTCTCGTGGAAACGGCTTTTCTTGCGAGCCTGAAAAAAGAAGAAGACCGCCCGGTCACGTTCAGCCTTGTGTTTTTAAGCAAGAAAAAGGCGGCCGCCTTTGACGATAAAAGCCGAAAACCCTTGATAATGACATTTCAGCAGCACATTCCACTGACCGATGATGCGCTCTCCAAGATCGCCATGGCCTTTGATCCCCGGTTTACGTCGTTTATCGTGGCACCGCACATGGAGGACGGAAAAAAAAGGTACGAGATATGGGGGGCAATGTTTTTTACCGCACTGCCGAATTACTTTGACAACATCCCCTTGGGGTTTGACGCCGACCCCTACCGCCGGCCGGATTTGTTTATGATCACCTCGGTAACTCCCGGATCGCTGATCCTTTCCAGGGGGGATACCCAGGTGGGGCGCTTTGTCGGCGGGAAATTTATCAAGGCAACCACGTCCCCCTTTTATCCACGGGCAATGGGCAGCTTTCTGAATAAAAAGATCAAGCGGGATGGCGTTTCAAGGGCCAAAGACCCGGCATACTGGGAGGTTTTCATACACAGCCTGGATTACCTGTTGTCTGAAATATCATCCAGGAGCCGCGGCGGCGCGATCCTTATCATCCCGGAGCAGGATCTTTCGCTGTATAGTGATTATTACAGCGCAAAATATTCGTTCCGCGAAGATTTGAAGATCCATGAGCTTATCGTGGCGTCCCTGGGCATCGACGCGCAGTCCTGCGATGCGGACTTACAGCGGCTGAGCTACAACCGTAAAATATCCGACAGGCTTCAGATGATCGCCCAGCTTGCCGCCGCGGACGGCGCATTGATCATGAGCGGCGCTTTTCGCCCCATGCTGTTCGGCGTAACGCTCAAGGCGCCGAAGTGGAAAAGCCCGGTGTTCGAAGGGCCCGATGGCAACAACGGCGTTAACGCGGTTTTTGAACATAAGCTGCTGGGAACCCGCCATAATTCGATGATCGATTTTATCGGCAAATGTCCGCACAGCATCGGTTTTGTTGTTTCGCAGGACGGCCCGATACGGGGATTGGTCCGCAAAAACGTCAAAACCATGTACTGCTGGCCGGACTGCCGGGTATCCCTGTTTGTATAAGGGGGATATATAAGAGGTGCCTATGGCTTTTCAGGGAATTGCCGGCATTTGCCGGCATTCCGCTGCTGATGGTTCCTCGATATTTCTGTGACGTGCGTCCCCGGTAGGGGCGAAAGATTTTTCGCCCCTACGGATTCATTTCATACGTATCCCGCAGGCTGTAGACGTACTCGTTCCAGAATCGGTTGAACCGATCCGGCGCGTCCACGGGTTTGTCGATCATTTTCAGGCACCACGCCGCCTGCTTTTCCGTCGTATCCTGCTTGGAATACAGCTGCAGGGCATACCTTGAAAAATCCCGGACCATGAAGTCGAAAATCTGCTCGACCAGGTCGTCCTCGAATTTCTCCATCTTG
>PUOB01000026.1 GCA_003551985.1 Desulfobacteraceae bacterium
AGCGCGAATACATGGACCTGATGGGATGGGCCGGACTGATCGGCGTCGCCTGCCTGCCCGCCACGGTAGTGCCCGCCGGTTTTACACGCGAGGGTTTGCCCGTAGGCATACAGGTCGTAGGCCCCTACCTTGAAGACCGCACACCGATCCATTCGGCAAAGCTGATTTCAGACGTTATCGGCGGTTTTTTACCGCCCGCCGGGTTTTAAGGACATTGAGACATAGCCATACGCTGCGTGACGATGTTTTCTTGATAAAGCACCCCTGAAAATCGACGGCTTCATATTACCACGGGTTGTTTGTAGGGGCGAATTATCATTCGCCCTTGCGGCGGGCGAATGATTATTCGCCCCTACGGTACTTCAAAGGATGGACAAGCCTGGATTGCGGACTCGCAAAAAGCCGGGTTTCATGGATGCGGTTTCGGCGGGTTGGCGGAATCGATGATTTCATGACACAGCAATTCTATCAGCGGCGCAAGGAACGCTGCGGATTGGTGCTGCCTAAGGCTTTCGAGCGTATCGATCTCTGATTGGCGGTTGATTTTCCCGGCTTCCTGCGCAATCGCCGCGCTCAGTTCTTCGGCATCGACGGCGCTTCTGTAAAGCCGGTTTAATACAATACGAATACTGTCGCTTCGGGGAAGGCCAAGGTCGTCTATGGCATGCCGTAGCATGCCGGCATCCACGGCTTCCAGCCGTGAAACCGCCTCTTCCGCCAAGGCTGCGGCACTATCGGTGTCGACGGTCCCGGCGGCATCAGCCGCGCCGGCCTCACCCATTGTAACGGTTTCATGATAATCCGGGGTATTTGTCATATCAATCCGGGCATAATAAAAAAAATCGTCGCTCCCGTCGACTGAACCTTCGAACGGCCTGATTTCTGCCAGCCCATACATTTTTTCGGCCAGCAGCCGGTTGACCCGTATCAGTTCGGGATGGTTTTCATCCGCCCCCACCTCGGTCAATATAACCCGGGCCAGGGCCTGCGTGGAATCCGGCTGAGGCCGGTATATATCGACATTATTGCCGCCATTGAGCGCTACCCGGAACCCCCCCGGGAAGTTGCCTGCCGGAATGTCCTGGCTGGAGGAAGTTCGGACCGTAACCCCATGGGCGCGGAACCCTTCCATGATGGATCGCATTGCCGGATCGATATCCCCGTCGGTCATTGTGCTTGCATTTCCCGTTTCTTTATGGTTTGGACGGCCTGCTGGGACGCCGCCGATAAATCCGGGTACGAGCGGCCCAGTTGGGTCAGAAATGTTTCCGCGGCCCCGCCGCCGATACGCCCCAATAAAGGGATGGCCGCCTTAAGCACCAGGGTGTCATTTCCGGAGCCCACAGCCCGCTTCAGCAAACGCTGCCATTTTTTGTCTTTAAACGCCGCAAATTGAGCAAAATTAAGAATTTCCGACGCCACGCGGCGGGCGTTCGGTATGTTCGGCAATCCGTTGACAGCGGTAATCAGGCGGGCGGCGTGTTTAAAATGAACAGCTGCCGCCCCTGATTCCGCCGGTGCTTCGGTCGTTATAATGGACAGAATCCTGTCCATGCTTTTTTGACTGATTTCCGGCAGCTCCGCTATGGCTTTCATCGCCCGCCAGTTCACCCGGTCGTCGTCATCCCGGATGCAATCGATAATCAGCGCTTCCGCATCATGGGGTTTCAAATCGACAATGGCGCTGAGCGCTTCCAGGCGCAGGCGGGGGTGTTCATCATCCAGAAACAGGCGGACCAGGTTCGCATCGGCCGGGTCATCACTGACCTGACGCAATATCATGATGGCATTCCGGTAGACAAACCACATATGATTCGGATTTTCCAGAACCCCGGCCACCCATAGCCTGGCCTCGACCGGCCGCTCTACAAGGGCGGCTGAAACCCGACCCCGCACATGGCGGTCCTTGCTATCACAAAGAATCCGGCCCAGAATCACTGTGCCGAAATGGGCGAGTGCATCAAAAAAAGCGTCTTGCCGGTGTTGTTCTTCGGGATTACTGTTTTCGTATGTCCGGACCAACAAATCCGCCTGATCTTTAAATACATAGGCGACCACGCGCTGCATGACCTCCCCGGCCCGGAACGTTTCCGGAGTTGCCTGCGCCGAGTCCCCGCCCGAATCATTGCCGTTCGACCCAAAAGTACTTCCCCAAAGCATGTCATTGCCGGCATTTGCGCTGCATGCGCTTTTCATGGCCCCGGCAATGCCCCGGAGAATATCCCAATCGCCGGATTCAATCAAAAGGGGGGCGATCCTCCGGAAACAATTGAGGTAAACCATCAGATCCCCGGGGGTTTGCGCATTTAACAAACCGTTTCGATAGTCGGCCATATTCTGACGGACATCATCGGCCATGCGCCGTACATTGATCACCCCCCGGGCCTCGTCCGGAAGTTCTTCAAATGAAAGGATTTTCTTTTCATACAGACCTGCCAGAAAATGATGGCCCCCGGCAATGTTTTCCAGGGCCACCCGGGCCGCAATCATTTTTAAAATCCGCTTGATGCCTTGCAGCCGCTGCCCGATTCGGGCATTATCCGCGTCGTCAGCCGCTTTTTGCCTGAGCCAGTCAAGCTCGGCAAACGTATAGCCCGATGCCGGCAGCAGCATCCGGGCCGGGAACGCATCCACAACAATCTGTTCGATCTCCCGGGACGCCATGTTTTCAACATGGTCGGCAATAATATAGCAGTTTACCAGAAAATCATTTAACAAATGCGGGTGCGAAAGCGGCCGAATAATATCCTGGACGGACTGCTGCTTCATTTTTCGGATGACATCGGTGTCCACCCCCTTGAACAGGGGCAGCAGTTTCAGGTCCTTGGCAAGGCGGTGCATCGCCATGGCGACCCGCCAGGGAAGATTTTTCTCAAAATTGAGCTGGTCATCCGCAAAAACCGTCGAAATTTCGGCAATATTGTTTTTCACCAGCTCATGGGTCAACAGGTGCCCGGCGTTTTTATCTTCGGACCGATCCGCATCCGGATTGCTCATGATAGCGACGAATGTCTCAAAATGAGCCGCACTGATCTGTTTTTTGATCGCCAGTGTCAACAATTTTTTCTTATCAAAGTATTCGTATAGCTTCGGGACAAAAAGCGCTGCCACGCCCTTTCCCACGATCGTCCGGATCGACACCGGGGCGTCCAGGATACCGGTGATGGAAATATCCTCGCTCTCCCTGGATTCCGCCACGGTAAGCACCAACTCCCTTGAATCTGCCAAAACCTGTTGAAATTCGTCGTACAAGCCTTGTTTTGCCGTGAAGGAGCCCGGGTGTGCCGGATCGTAATACCCTGTGCGCAAAATCGCCTTGGTCAGATTCATGATAAATTGGCCGACCGGTGCAACCCGTTCCTGCTCCTGCGGGGTCAATGTTTTCTTGTCGCCGATTGTTTTCTCAGGAATCGCGGGTGGGGGTTCCACGGCGGGATTGTCCGCGTCATGGGACGTCAATTCGCGGAGCCATTCAATTTTCCGGTCCTCCCCGGCCTGTCCGGCCGCCCCGGGGGACGAAACCGATTCAGACGACGGGCGGCGGTCAACAAACGCCGGCAAATTCTCAACACGGTCGTCGAAAATCAGTTCGCTGCCGCCCGGATGCCCCCCGGATACAACACCATGCAGGACAAATGGCTGATTTTCCCCGGGGACAACGAGGTACAAGACGACGGTTGATTTCACGGGCAGCGGCTTGCGCAATGGAATCAGCGTACGGCGGGCATTTTTAACCTGATCGGAGAGCTGTAAAAACCGATCAAAAGAAGGAAACGTAACTATAATCAGTCGTTTTTTCATGCTTTGAATGGTTCCCGGTCAAAGAAAGCGGACGAGCAGAAAAACCCCTATCATGACAAACCCGATGGCCACCTTGGCAGCGGCGCCGACGACCATGCCCAGCCATGCACCGGCGCCTGCCAGGCTGGCATCCATAACGTTTTTATGCGCGGTCAGCTCTCCGATCACCGCGCCGATGAAAGGTCCGGCGATAATGCCGGGAATGCCGAAAA
>PUOB01000394.1 GCA_003551985.1 Desulfobacteraceae bacterium
GACGACTTCGTAAAAAGGCCAAGATCAAGGCTTGCGCAATTTTTGAAGAATTGAGCGTACTCAGGTGTACGTGATATTCTTCGGAAATTGCGCATAACGCAGATATTGACCTTTTCACCCCTTCGGACAGATTTTTTGAGTTAAACAGACGTCTTCAAAGTCGTGTTCAGACGACTTCGTAAAAAGGCCAAGATCAAGGCTTGCGCAATTTTTGAAGAATTGAGCGTACTCAGGTGTACGTGATATTCTTCGGAAATTGCGCATAACGCAGATATTGGCCTTTTTACGAAGTCGTCATAGGAGGGTTTCGAAAAAGTCGTTCCCCTTGTCATCGACAATGATAAAGGCCGGAAAATCCCTGACCGTGATCATGAAAACCGATTCCATGCCCAACTCGGGAAAATCGATGACCTCGACGTCCGTGATGCATTCCTTGCCGAGGCGCGCGGCCGGGCCGCCGATGGATCCCAGGTAGAAGCCGCCGTATGTTTTGCAGGCGTCCGTCACGGCACGGGAGCGGTTCCCCTTGGCCAGGGTGACCAGCGACCCCCCGTGCTTCTGGAAAATCGGTACGTAAGGGTCCATGCGGGCCGCCGTGGTGGGGCCGAAAGCGCCTGAGGGGTATCCTTCGGGCGTTTTGGCCGGTCCCGCATAGTAGATGATATGCTCTTTCACATACCACGGCAGATCGCCTCGCTCCTCCAGCTGTTCCAATATCCGGGCATGCGCGATATCCCTTGCAACGACGATTTTTCCGTTGAGCAAAAGTCGCGTCGTCACCAGGTGGCGGCTCAATTGTGCCCGTACGTCACCCATCGGGCGGTTTAAATCCACGGAAACGGCCTCGGCTTCGATTTCCGGTGGGTCGGGGAGAAATCGTGCCGGCTCGGTGTCAAGCGCTTCCACGTAAATGCCTTCTTTCGTGATTTTGCCCTTGATGTTCCTGTCCGCACTGCAGCTCACGCCAATGCCGACGGGGCATGAGGCACCGTGCCGGGGAAGGCGGATCACCCGGATGTCGTGGCAGAAATATTTCCCGCCGAACTGGGCGCCAATACCGAGTTGACGGGAGATTTTCATAAGCGCCGCCTCGGTTTCCCGATCCCGGAACCCCCGGCCGTATGCGTTGCCGTCCCCGGGGAGGCTGTCCAGGTATCCCGCCGATGCAAGCTTTACGGTTTTGAGGGTGAGCTCGGCGGATGTGCCGCCGATCACCACCGCGAGATGATACGGCGGGCACGCCGCGGTCCCCAGGGCTTTTATTTTTTCGGTTAAAAATGCCATAAGCGTTTTGGGGTTCAGCAGCGTCTTGGACTGCTGGAACAGAAATGTCTTGTTGGCCGAGCCGCCGCCCTTGGCAATAAACAGAAACGAATACGCGTCGCCTTCTGTGGCATGGATTTCGATTTGTGCGGGCAGGTTGGTGCCCGTATTTTTTTCATCAAACATGGAAAGCGGTGCCTGCTGGGAATATCGCAGGTTGTTGTGCCGGTATGCGTTGTATACGCCCAGAGACAGTGCCGCCTCATCCCCCCCGCCGGTCCATACCTGCTGTCCTTTTTTGCCCATTATGACGGCCGTCCCGGTGTCCTGGCACATGGGAAAGACGCCTTCGGCTGAAATAACGGCATTCCGGATCATCTCCAATGCCACGTACCGGTCGTTCTGCGAGCTCTGCGGGTCGCTGAGTATGGCTGAGAGCTGTTCAAGGTGGCTTGTCCGGTACAGGTGGGACACGTCTGCAAAGGCCCTTTCCGCAAGCACCGCCAGGGCTTCCGGTGAAACGATGAGGACCGGCTTTCCGTTGAAATGGCCTGTTTCGACGAACCCGTCGGTTATCATGCGGTATTTCGTGTCGTCGGCGCCAAGGGGGAACATCGGCTGATAATGAAAATCGTCCATTGGGGGCTCCTTGTGGAATTACAGCACGTATCGCTACGCCTTCCTGTTTTCGGCGGTTGCCCGTTCGTAGGTTTTCAGCGCACACAGGTCGCCGCACATGCTGCATACGTCCCTGTCCTTATCCACGCTCCGGGACCGGACCGCACGGGCTTTTTCAGGGTCGATAACCTGTTTTAACATGGTTTCCCAGTCAAAGCAATTGCGGGCTTCGGATATCAGGCGGTCGCGCTGCCAGGCCGACGGCCTGTTTTTTTCAAGGTCTCCGATGTGGGCGGCGATTCGGGATGCGATGACGCCTTCCCGGACATCGTCCGCATTCGGGAGCGCGAGATGCTCGGCCGGCGTTACATAGCAGAGAAAATCCGCGCCGTTCGCCGCTGCAATAGCCCCACCGATGGCCCCCGCGATATGGTCGTGCCCGGCGGCCGCATCCGTGGGAAGCGGGCCCAGGACATAATAGGGGGCTTCGTTGCAGAGCCGTTTCTGCTGCTTTATATCGTTTGCGATCATGGACAGGGGGACGTGTCCCGGACCTTCCACCATGACCTGGACGCCCGCTTTTACGGCACGCCTTGTAAGATCGCCCAGGATGATCAATTCAGATATCTGGGCCCTGTCTTCGGCGTCAAACAGGGTTCCCGGGCGAAGCCCGTCGCCCAGGGAAAGGGTCATGTCATAGGTGCGTGCGATTTCGAGCAGCCTGTCATATTCCTCATAAAGGGGATTTTCCGCGCCGTTTTTTAGGATCCACTCCGCCATGAGGCTTCCGCCCCGTGATACAATCCCCATGAGCCTGTCGCAATCGGCGAGCACGCGCAATGAATGCCGGGTAATGCCGCAGTGGACCGTTATAAAATCGACGCCGGCCATGCCGTGGGATTCGATATCATTGAACAGCTCATCGGCCGTGAGGTCCGCGCAGGTCCGCCCCTGCCCGAAACACTGGGCCACCGAGTTGTATACCGGCACCGTACCGACCATCACAGGCGAGCGTTCAAGGATTTTGCCAAGGGTGGCATCCCGATTGCCGCCCGTTGAAAGATCCATTACGGCATCCGCCCCGGCATTGACCGCTGCGCTCAGTTTTTCGAGTTCTTCATCGGGATGGCAGTGGCTCAGGGATGTGCCGATGTTGGCATTGACTTTGGTCTTGAGCCCTTTGCCGATCCCCCTTGGCGGAAAGGTACGGTTTTTGTTTTTCGGAATGACGATTTTTCCTTCTGCCAGAAGGTTTCGCACTTGATCGGCATCCACGTTTTCCGTTTCAGCCACGTGCTGCATGTCTTCCGTGATACGGCCCTGACGGGCGGCGTCGATACGGGTCATGAGAATAGATCCTTTATTGGGTTTTTCGTTACAAGCGGCCGGTCAATTCTTCCGCCACCTTCTCCCCGGACAGGAGCATGCCGCCGAAAATCGGTCCCATGCGCGGACCGCCCGCAGTGGCGTTGGCCGCCATCCCCGCCACGTAGAGGCCGGGAAAGATTTCCTTCGTGTTTTCAAGGGTGTCGGATTCGGCCCGTTCGGCCCACATCGATTTTTCCCCCTCGATTCCGCCCGTGGGGGTGTTTAATCGTCCCGACATTTTGTCGGCAACGACCTTTACAACTTCCGTGTCATGGCCTGTTGTGTCGATGGTGAACGTCGAGCGCACGGTAAGCGGGTCGACGTGCAGGCCGGTCATCTCCACCGGAGACCAGTTGATCACCAGGCCGTCCACCCTCTCGCGGCGCATCAGCACGTCTTCCACGCTGATGCAGTTGAAAATGCAAAGCCCCGCCCGGACGGCGGCCCCGGTGATGGTGGCCACGGTTTCGACGGCGTCGGCCGTGTAGTGGTGATCGTCGTATTGTCTGTAATTGACCCCGAAAACATCCAGTATTCTCAAAGCCTCTTTTTGAACCACGATTTCATTGAACAGCATGCCGCCGCCCCACATGCCGCCGCCCGTGGAAAGCTTGCGTTCGAACAAAACGGCTTTTTTGCCGGCTTTGGCAAGAAAATAGCCGGCGACAAGGCCGGACGGGCCGCCGCCGACGATCGCAACGTCGGTTTCGAGGCATGATATGAGTTTTTCATAATACCGCTGCATGATTGCGCGTGAAATGAC
>PUOB01000262.1 GCA_003551985.1 Desulfobacteraceae bacterium
CCGGCCGGCGGTGCAAATGGCTGGGCAAACAAGCATCCATACCAGAAAAATATCAAAAAAAAGGCCGGTACGACCGTTTTAACCCAAACAGCCCCTCTATTTTTGATAGTCTCGCAAAAAGTCGCTTTTGAACGGAAAAGTAAAAAGTTCAAGATCAAGGCTTGCGCAACCTTTAAGTGTAGGGGCGAAAAATCTTTCGCCCGATTAAGTGTACGTGATATTCTTAGGAAAATCGGGCATAACGCAGATATTGGACTTTTTACGAAGCCGTCAATTTTGATAGTTACATGAATGCCCACCGGACCCCCCCGAATATGTTCCTTTCCGGCATTGGATAATATTGCTGGCTATATGCGCTCGATTCGTAAAGGTTGTCAAAAATATTGTTGATCCCGGCAAAAACGGTTATGCCCCCGCGCATGTAGCTGGCTTCCACGTCAAAAACTGCATGGTCATCCAGTTTTGCATAGGTTTTGTTGTCCGTATCGTTGCCGTCGTAGCGGGAACCGGTATATGTACCGGAAAAAGAAATCCGCCAGGGATCGGCCGGCATCCATGCCACACCCGCCGAAAGCGTGTGGGTGGGAACCAGCGGCACGGTGGTCCCTTTTTCATCAAACCGCGCGTCGGTGTAGGTATAATTTCCCCAAAAATTGAGGAAATCAACCGGGTAGACCTTGATGTCCGCCTCAACGCCTTGCCGGATGGTCGTGTCCTCGTAATTCCGGTTGATGTCACTGTAATAAATCTCGTCCTCGATGCGGATGTCGAAAAAGGAGATGGTAAGCCTGGCAAAAGCGCCAAACCGCTGCCGGCCGCCAAACTCCAGATGCCTCCCCTGCTGCGGCCGCAACCCCGCTTCGCTTTCCGCGAATTCGTCCACGTTGGGAATCCGGAAGCTGGTGTTGTAACTCGCAAAAAGGCTGCTGTCTGCGCTCACGGAGTACGACACCCCGCCGGCCCAGGCATTGTTGTTCCAGTCCTTTCGGGTTGTTTCGCCATTGACCCACATTCTGACATTATCTGCAAAAAGTTTTTTTTCGTCGGTTCTGAATCGGCCCTGGTATGTATTGTAGCGGGATCCGGCGTTTACGAGAAGATTGTCCGTTATCTGCAACTGATTGTTGATGAATATTCCGAAGCTTTCTGTTTTGCTGTTTCTCCTGATGCCGTTATACGTGTTTTCCCGGACGTATTCGGTTTTATCGTGATCCAGCCCGACCTGAAGCGTATGGTAGCGCTCGAAAAACCGATAGTCCTTGACGTAATTCAAATCAAATACCCGTGTGTCTTCCTCTGTTTCGGTTTTCTGGTCGTTTTTTGGAATCGCATCGGTAAATCCCATTACAAAATCGACATCCCTTCTGATGTATCCGCGCTTGAGCGTCAGGATACCCTGGTCATACAGATCGATTTCCACACCGGCTATCCCCCGGAGTTCCGTCGTCTCCCCGTAATCATCCGGATAATCGGTTTTAACGCGCCTGGACCGGGACTGGATATCCGCACCGCTGACCGGACCGGGCAGACCGTATTCATCTTCGTAATATGTTCCGGACAGCAGTAACGACAGGCGGTCGCCGAGGTCGTATACAGCCCCGGCATCCAGATCCTTTTTTTTTAAAAATCCGTTGTCCCTGTATCCGTCCGAATCGTAGAAGCCGGCGCTGAGGTTCATCCCCAAACCCCCGGCCCTTCCTTCTATTGCAGCCCTTGAATTGAACGTGTCATAGCTGCCGTATGAAAAAAAGACGTTTCCGGCGGGGTCCTCGCCGGGTTTTCGGGTGATGATATTCACGACGCCGCCGACCGCGCCACTGCCATAAACAACCGAGCCGGCACCCCGGACGACCTCGATGCGCTCGATCTGTTCCAGGGGAATCGCGGCAATTCCGGGACCCGACATGTCCGGTGAATTGATGGAGAGCCCGTCGACCATGACGATAACGTTGCTGGCCGCGGTATCCCCCATTCCCCTGAGGTCAACCACTGAATGTTTATCTGTACCGAAATTACTGCGAATATTAATACCTGCTTCCCGGCCCAGAAGATCGATGATGTTTCTGCCGGCGGATTCCCGTATATCCTGGCCCGTTATAACGGTTACATGCTTCGGAATCGTCTCTATGGCTTCTTCCACCTTACTGGCTGAAACAACCATGTCCTCCATTGTATAGTCCACAGGTGCACCGGTCTTGTTATCGTCTGCCAATTGTTCGGCCGCCGGCGCAACGCCGGCTGCCGAAAAAACAATCAGGCATGCAAACACGAGACAAATATGTATGGTGCGGAATATTTTCATATAAATGCGTTTTGACTGTTTCTCTTTCTGCTAAAACAACCCGGAACCTACGGTTTTGATAAAACAGGTATCCGAGGAACTGCTGTCGTCATCGTCGTCGGGGTCTTCATCAGCCGGATCTTCGTCCTCCGGATCTTCGTCAACCGGCGAAGCGGCCGCCAAGCCGTCCATGCAAAAATAAAATGGAGTATACGGCTGGCTTGAAGACATTTCAAACTCCAGCTTTTTTACTGAACCCAGCACATCAAGTTCAACCCATTCCCACTCATCTACAATCTCGCCATCTTCTGCCAGAAAAAAAACGTAATCGGCCGTTTCTTCGTTGTTTTTGTCATAACCGATAACGGTAACTCTTAACCAGTCACTTTGATCAAACGGTTCAGCAAAATCATCCCCCTCCTTCATGGAATAATAGGAAATATTGTTGTTTGTAAAAAAAGCCCCGGCAATTTCGCGTTCTTCATCAAAAACAATGGTAGGGTTTTCGCTGTCCTCTTCTTCAGAGTAGTATACAACGGCATATATCTCACTTTCCCCCTGTCCACCACCAGTGATTGCGTTAAAATCGCCGCCTTCCGGCCCGACAGAATTAATATAGTCGATAGCCTCGGTGTCTGTTCTGTTTGAATATGCAAAACCGTACCAGGCAAATCCCCAATCGAATTCGTCGTAAAAGTGATTGAATTCCGCAAAACCGCTTTCAAATCCCTCTTCGCCATCTGAACCCACCCAATAACTTTCAGGCTCAAGTGTCAAATCTTCAAAATCAATCGTCTCCGCGTTTGCCGCCCCTGCGATAATGAGCAGCCCGCATAAAAATAACAATACTTTTTTCATTGCCAATCTCCTTTTGGTTGCTGGAAAAAATACAATCAACAGTCAAAACGTTTAAAAGAAAAAAAGGGAAACCTTCATACTCAGCCGTTAAAGACCGATCTGAAGATTTCCCTTTTTTATCTTTAGATCACGGATATAATCCCGGCCACGCGGATTATGCCGAACTTTTTCCAGGCAGGTCTTCTGGCTCGTGGATCGTTTTACTAACCGCGCCTTCCCCCGATTCTCAATCGATATCGAAGTGGCTTTCCGCGGTGTTCATCCCCACTTACAGCGGCGTGCCCGCCCCCGATTTCAACGGGGTTCCCTATTGTGCCGTCTCCGGCACCTGAAAAAATTTACTATGTAAATGATGACGATACACAAGCACTATCAACAAGTCAATGACAAAATTTCTATACCCTTAACCTTGATAGTCTCGTTAAAAGTCGCTTTTGGACGGCAAAGTAAAAAGTTCAAGATCAAGGCTTACGAAATTTCCGAAGAATTGAGCGTACTTAGCGTACGTGAATTTCTTCGGAAATTTTGCATAACGCAGATATTGGACTTTTTACGAAGCCGTCAAGGACGAACAATAACAATCGCCCGGTCCATCTCCAGCTCAGGCAGGCGGTATTGGTGCACCCCGACATTTTTTAATCGGCTGTTTTCCAACTCATCCAGGTATCCGGCACCCTTCATCGCAATCATCATTCCCCCCGCCTTCAGCAAGGGAAACGACAGGCGCGCAAGCTGATCCATTGACGAGACCGCGCGGCTGATAACCACGTCAAAAACGCCCCCTGCCCTTTCCGCCAGGTCCTCGGCCCTTATATGTTCTGCCCGTATATTGTTAAGCGTCAATTGACGAATGACGAATTTCAAAAAA
>PUOB01000115.1 GCA_003551985.1 Desulfobacteraceae bacterium
AATCAGGTATTCCTGCAAAATTAAGGGAAGACCATCTGCAACTGATTTGTTTCTGACAATGAAATCATAATAGTCATCATCCAGTAAAATGGCAGACAGGCTTGAGGTTTGCTCATCTATCTGCAATCATTGTTTATGTAAGACTGGTTTAGGCCTGTTAGAGTATTGAGTAATATTTTTTGCGAGCGACTTATTCCGGTGTTATTTTTAAAAAAATTGCTTATTGTTTTTGCCAGGGTCTCGGGCTGAGGATCTAAAGGATAGCCCCACGTAAAATCGGTTTGGGGGCTAACAGGAGAAAATTTGCAGGGATAAAAAAATGGCAGATTCTAAAACATCCGAAGAGGAAGCCCGCCAATACGCTGAGGGTATCATTAACACCATCCATGAGCCCTTAATCGTTCTGAATCATGATTTACGGGTGATTTCTGCAAGTCGTTCCTTTTATGACATGTTAAAGGCAGAACCTGAAAAGACCGTTGGGCAGCTTATCTATGAACTGGGCAACAAACAGTGGGACATTCCGGAACTGCGACAGCTGCTCGAAACCCTCCTTCCCCTTAAAACAACCCTTGAGGCCTATGAGGTTGAACACGAATTTGCGGACATCGGCAAGCGCATCATGCTTTTCAATGCCCGGGAAATTCCAAGAAAGTCCGGAAAAGAGCGGCTTATCCTCCTTGCCATAGAAGACATCACCGAGCGCAAACGAATGGAAAACCTGTTATCAGAATCTGAAGAACGCGACAGGCGGCTTTATGAAGCTGCAAATGACGGGATCATACTTCTGGAAAAAGCGGAAGGAAAGATAACCCATGCGAATCCTGCCATCACCGAAATGTTGGGCTATTCCCATGATGCGCTTATCGGCAAAGGATTAACACATATCGGTTTTCCCGATGATATCAGGGGCATTCAGGCAATATTGCAGACACTGGAAAAGGACGGCATTCTTCATTACATTGATGCGTCGGTGCAGACAAAGAGCGGGCACTTCATTGATACCGATATTTATATGGTCGATAAGACAAGGTTGGTGCAATGCAATATTCGCGATATCACCGAACGCAAACGGATGGAAGAGGCGTTGCGAGACAGCGAGGAGCGGTATCGTTTACTGGTTGAAACGTCAATCGATCTTGTCTGGATCTTTGATTTACCGAGCATGAGCTACACATATTTCTCCAAATCGGTGGAAACGATTCTTGGTTATTCTCAAGAGGAGATAAATAACTTTAAGATGGATGATATCTATCCGCCGGAGACAAAAAAGAAGGTTATTGCCGCCTTTGACAAGGTTCTCAAAGGAGAAACCAATTCAGACCATGTTTTAATTGAGGCAGAACATCACCACAAAGACGGTCACCTGGTTTGGATGGAAGTCAGTGCGGTGATGCACAGGGATAACCTGGGGCAACCTGTTTCATGGACTGGTGTCTCCCGGAACATTACCGAGCGCAAGCGGGCCGAACAGGAACGGGAAAAGCTTCAATCCCAACTGGTCCAGGCCCAGAAACTTGAATCCGTCGGCCGCCTGGCCGGCGGGGTGGCCCATGATTTCAATAACATGCTTACCATCATCAACGGCTATGCAGAAATGATGACAGATATGCTTTCTCCTTCCGATCCGTTGTATGACAATGCTTTGCAAATCCATGAAGCCGGAAAAAAATCAGCCGTGATGGTTCGCCAGCTGCTGGCTTTTGCCAGAAAGCAGACCATCTACCCCGAAGCAATGAACTTAAACGACAACATAGCAAGTATGCTCAAGATGCTTCAGCGACTCATCGGTGAAAATATCGATCTTGCCTGGGAACCCGGTCAAAATCTCTGGCTGATAAAGATGGACCATTCCCAGCTTGACCAGATACTTGCCAATCTAATGGTCAATGCCCGTGATGCCATTGCCGACATTGGCAAAATAGCCATAGAGACCAAAAACATCGAATTTGACGAGCAACATTGCAACAGTCATACGGGCTTTGTGCAGGGGAAGTTCGTAATGCTGACGGTAAGCGATACCGGCTGCGGCATGGAGAAAGACGTCTTTGATAATCTGTTCGAGCCGTTTTTTACAACCAAAGAAATCGGCAAGGGCACCGGGCTGGGCCTTCCCACAGTCTATGGCATTGTCAAGCAGAACAGCGGCTTTATCAACGTATACAGTGAACCGGGCCAGGGCACAACCTTTAAAATATACCTGCCACGATATGCCGGGGAAACCGTTGCTTCGAGCAGAGATAACCAGGAGCAATATCCGCTTGGCAATGGAGAAACGATCCTGGTCCTGGAAGATGAAATTCCGGTTTTGAATTTAGCCAAAAAGATGCTTGAAAAACTGGGATACAAGTTACTGGCATCCAATTCAGCCCATGAAGCGTTGGCACTGATCCAATCCAGCGGCGGTGAAATCGATCTGATTATCACCGATGTGATCATGCCGGAGATGAACGGCCGTGATTTTGCCGCTCAGGTCAACAGTCTTTACCCGGATATTAAAACGCTTTTCATGTCCGGATATACCTCTAATGTCATCGTTCGTCACGGGATTTTGGAAAAAGGCGTGCGCTATATCCAAAAACCCTTTTCCATTAGAGATCTGGCGATAAAAGTGCGAAAGGCGGTTGAGGAGTAAAGTGAATAAGCGGTTTTTGCAACCATCACTGCGTGCCGGCCACTTAATGCTCCTGGCCGGGACAATCTGGATCGTTGTTATCGCGGCCTCCTTTGTGTGGAATTGGCACCAGGTCGGTGATTCCATGATGGTCCTGGTTGGAAACGAGTCTCAGTCCTTTTCTTCCGGAAACCAGCGAACGGGGGTGGCCGTTGTTCATGTGTTGATCGGCTCCCTTGGCCTGGTCGGGCTGGAGATCGGGCGGAGGTTGCATGAAAGTTCCGTGAGGAAATTGCGGGAAAACGAATCACTGGTGCGCGCCCTCTACGAGTCGGCCCAGGATGCCATTGTCGTGATGGATGCCGAAAGGCGGATTTCCTACTGGAATCCTGCGGCTGCTCATATTTTTGGCTACACGAACGATGAGGCTATCGGGCAGAACCTTCATTCCATGCTTGCCCCGTCGCGTTATAAAATGGATTATGAACCGGCTTTGCTGAAATTCCAGCATTCAGGCCGCGGCGATGCCATTGAAAAAACACTGGAGTTAAAAGCGCTGCGGAAAAGCGGAGAAGAATTTTCCATGGAACTGTCCCTTTCCGCTGTGCAGCTTAAGGACGGGTGGCATGCAGTTGGTATCATACGCGACATCTCCGAGCGAAAGCAGGCCGAGGAGACGATCCGACAGATGGCCTACCATGATTCCCTAACAGGTCTTCCCAACCGTAAGCTTTTCTCTGATCGCACAGAGATTGCCTTAGCGCAGGCCGGGAGGAGTCAAAAAAATGTCGCAGTTATAATGCTTGACCTCGATAATTTCAAGGACATAAACGATACCCTGGGCCATGATGTTGGGGATCACCTCCTCAAAACCGCCGCAGAGAGGCTGAAGGCAGCAATGAGAAAAAGTGACACCGTTGCGCGCTTTGGCGGCGACGAGTTTGTGCTGCTCCTTCCGGAATTAAAGGGCATAGAAGGTGCCTCCCGGGTTGCACAAAAGATCGTTGTGAGCTTTCGTAAGCCCTTTCTAATTAATACCCATCAACTGATTGTGACAGCGAGCATCGGTATAGCTGTCTATCCCGATGATGGATCAGATGAGTCAGCTCTCTTGAAAAATGCCGATATCGCCATGTATCAGGCCAAGCAAGCAGGAAGGGATCGATATCAAGTCTTCAAAAAAAGCTGAGCGATGCATAAGTGCTTATTAACGTATTCTATTGTGCCGAAAAGGCTATCGGATATAGAGAGGTTCTTTGGCAGCAGCTTTCGGTGACCATCTTCGGTTTACGCGAAAGACTACTGCTCAAACAAAGAGCATAAGTAAAAAATCATTCATCCCGTTAAATTAATCATTGTGCTCTTAATCCG
>PUOB01000101.1 GCA_003551985.1 Desulfobacteraceae bacterium
CCGCCGTCGACCTCCGCGGTCACCGAAACAAAGCCATCGACGGGTTCGGTTCCACTGGAGTAAAGGGTAGTTGTGGCTTCACCTGATAGTGTATTAAACATATTGGGAGAGATTCTCCCCCCCGTATTATATGTTTTAAACGATATGGCCGTTCCGTCTGGCACGGCATTGCCGTATACATCGGCAACATCCACAGTGATCTGGGCTTCGAGGTTGGCTTCAAGCAACCCTTCGATATTATATATATCCGGAAAAATACCGAACTCCTCGCCCACAGGCGGGCCCGCATTAATGGCGAGTTGCTTGAGAGTGATGTTAACACCGGGATCATCATGGTACGAAGCCCTGATGGTGACAGGCCCGGATTTCGTACCGCTGCGCAATACCGTGGCAACCTGACCGTCCCGGGTGGTGGCGCTCACTGGCGACAAGACTTCTCCGCCCCCAGGGCCTTCTAAAATCTCGAAATCGACGCGGTATCCATCCCCCACGGCTTCGCCGTATACGTTCATGACATCAAGTACGATTTGCGAAGTGGCTTCCCCGCCGGCGCCTGCGATATTAACAGACGTCGGGTCGGGCTCGCCTTCCATAGCAGCAGGCTCCCCACTCTCATAATTAACGGTGATTTCCGCAACGCTGCCCATGGCTTCCGCCCGTATCGTTGCCGTACCCGGATTACTGCTGCTCTCAAGTATGGCATGTGCGGTGCCGTCCACTGTATCCGATGACTTTTTAATATTGCCTTCACCTCTGACGATACGGAACTTGACTTCTGTCCGGTCGCGCACCTCTTCCCCGTCAGCCCTTGTCACCGTAGCCTCGATAAGTGACTGGGAATAACCATCGGCTGGTAGATTCGCGGGGTCAGCGTTCAGCGTTATGGTTGCGATGTTGTGATCCTGATCGCTGCATGCGGCAAAGAAAAAAAGGAAAAGCGGGAGAAGAAAAAAGAGGCTTTTTTTGATGTATTGACGGCGTTTACTGCGAGACATGGATTTCCCCTTTAAAAATGGTGGTTATTGTGGGGCGCATTTAAATCTGTAATCAACAACCAGTAGATTTCGAATACTATTAAGGTGTTGTCGGGCTGTGATGTTTGAACGGTATTGTCCGGGAATCATTTGTTTAATGAATGTGCTTAAAAACGAACGCCGCAAAAAGAAACTGCCCGAAGTTTGGCTTTTTACCTCGGTACGTATTTAAAGAGTTGCGCCAACCAGGCGGTATATAGGGCGTGGCGTCCTGATCCAGGGGCAACCGTTTTGATTCCGGATTTGGAGAACTTCAGCAACGGAATCATTCCCATAGTAATTGATTATATGACAAGATTCGGTTGGCATGTCAAGTAGTAATTGGCCATAGAATTGATTTCCGCGCCAATTTTTAAAGCTTTACGAGCTGTCATTCTATTGGATTTGCCGGGGATCTGCGGGTGAATTTGCCGGTTGGCTATCCCGGCAACATGGTTCATGGTTATCGTCGAGATCTATGTTATCCTGCTACCCTGATCTATTTCACATGGAGGACCCCATGACCGATTACCGAGTACCGAGAAAAAAGCGGGTGGCTGGAAACCCTGCCCGAAGACATCGTTCCCGACCCGCCGCCGGGCCGGCAGGAAAGTGTTCCCGTGGCCGCCGGATTTGATCTCCGTTTTTTTCCTTGAGTTTCAGCGCCCCATCGGTTATTATTATTTAACAAGTTTGAACCTTACAAGCTCTTTTTTTATTTGGGCGGTCGAGTTCGACAAAACTCGCCGCCCTTTTTATTTTTCTGGTTTTATTTTTCTGATGCGACGTACCTCGCACAATGTCCCAAAGAAGCGCCGCATCGCGAAACATTACCGTAACGCAGCACTACGCAACACAACACAATACAATACAAGGATGCACGATACACCATGACGAATTTCAACGATTTTGGATTAAGCGACGCGGTCATCAAGGCGACCGCCGGGATGGGTTTTGAAGAGGCCACCGCCATTCAGGCGATTGCGATACCCATTGCCCTCAAAGGAAAGGATATTATCGGCCAGGCCCGGACCGGCACCGGCAAAACCGCCGCCTTCGGGATCCCGATGATTGAAAAATGCACCCCTGAAAAAGGCGGCACCCAGGGCCTTGTCATCGCCCCGACCCGGGAGCTTGCCGTGCAGGTGGCCGAGGAGATCAACACCATCGGGAAGTTCAAAAAAATCAGGGCGCTGCCGATTTACGGCGGACAGGGGATGGAACGGCAAATCAAGGCGCTGAAAAGCAAGCCGCAGATCATCGTGGCCACGCCCGGCCGCCTGATGGACCACATGCGCAGAAAGCTGATCCGCCTGGGCAGCATCGAAACCGTCGTGCTGGACGAGGCGGATGAAATGCTGAACATGGGGTTCCGGGAGGATATCGAAACAATTCTTACCGATGTGCCGGAGAAACGCCAGACCATGCTGTTTTCCGCGACCATGCCGCGGCCGATCCAGGATTTGGCCCGGCGCTTCATGCGCGACCCCGAAATGGTCAGCATCAAGTCAAAGGAGATGACCGTTCCCAATACCGAACAGTTTTATTTCCAGGTCAATGAAAACGAGAAGTTCGATGCGCTTTGCCGGCTGCTGGATTTGCACGCGCCGGATGCGGCCATCGTGTTCGGCCGGACAAAGCGCCGCGTTGACGAGATTTTCGAAGCCCTGGTCAAACGGGGCTACTCGGCGGAGGCCATACACGGCGACCTCACCCAGGCCAAGCGGGACAGCGTGATGCGCAAATTCAAGGAGGGGCGCACCGAAATACTCACGGCCACGGACGTGGCCGCGCGGGGACTCGACATCGGCACCGTAACGCACGTCTACAACTTCGACATCCCCCAGGATGCTGAAAATTATGTCCACCGCATCGGCCGCACCGGGCGGCTGGGGAAACGCGGCGCGGCCGCAACCCTCGTCTCCCGCAGGGAGGTCGGCCATCTCGAGTTGATCGAAAAAGCCATCAAACGAAAAATCCCGCGCAAACCGGTGCCGACAATCAATGAAGCAATGGAGGGGTATCAGCGACTCGCCGTTGAAAAACTGCTGGAAGCCGTTGAAGACAAAACGCATAAGGACTACAGGGAAACCGCAAGCGAGCTGATGGAAAGCACCGATGCGGTATCCCTTGTGGCCGCGGCCCTGAAGCTGCTCACGAAGGCGCCCGACCAGACGCCCGTGAAAATCACCCCGGAGGCGCCCCGTGCGCCCAAAAAGGCGCGTTTCGCCAAAAAACCGAACCGGCCGGTGACGGTCAATTACCGTCGAAAACCGGCCGGCGCAAAGGGTTCCGGGGGGTATAAAAAGAAATCGTATTAAGGGGTCGCTCTTGAGCCTACCGCCTTCTGGAAGAGGATTTTTTGGACTTTTTCCGGCCCGAATCCGCCGGGTTGACCTTGATGGCACGGCCGTCCACGGCCTTGCCGTTCAAGGCCTTGATCGCCTGGTCCGCCTCGGAGTTGGACGGCATTTCCACAAAACCGAAGCCCTTGGACCGGTTGGTGTTTTGGTCCATGATGACTTTGGCCTCGCCTATTTCGCCGAACTCGGCAAACATTGCCCTCAGGTCTTCGCCGGTCGTTGAAAAGGATAGGTTCCCAACATAAATATTCATGATGTGTCCTTTCGTATTTTGTGCTTTAACACAGGAAAAATAAAAAAAACGCACTGTCTGGCCGAAAACAACAGGTGAAATCATTCCGGCCTCAATTGCGGCAGGCTTGCTTCTTCAGAAAAAATCCCGGCTGGATAAAAGCGGATTTTATTGACTCCACATACTATAAGGTATTATCGGCGCAAAAGCAAGGCGTAAAGTCAAAAGATTTTTTACCATAAAAAAACCCCCGGGGCAAATTTTGCCCCGGGGGATCATATATATTAACCCGTCTAACGGGATTGTATTTTGGCTCCCCAGCGCGGACTCGAACCACGGACACGGTGGTTAA
>PUOB01000168.1 GCA_003551985.1 Desulfobacteraceae bacterium
CCATCCTTTGTAAAATAAAAGGATTCCCGATTTTCCACCACACCGGGCATGGCAAAGTAACGGTTGTCAATTCCGGTATGGCTGTAGAGTCGCTCGATCACCGGTTTCAAATCGTCATGGCCGTTGAGTGTGGACAGGATTCTGTCTTTGACAAGTCCCTGAGCATAACGATGGCTGGGGACTTTTGTTTCAATGGCATGGATATATACATTTGTCATGTTTACCTCTCCTGTTGAAACCGGCATCGCTCATTCGCATGCCGGGAATTGACCTGGATGGACCCCCCAGAAGTCACCATCCACAAGTGCGGCCGTTATGTCATGGTATACCGGGAGAACGGATTTCAGGAAATCGGGGTCGATGGTGACGGCTTTTTCGGCAATACGGCCGCAATAGCCGCATGATTTGCAGTCCAAATCGGGGCATTCCTTGTCTTTAAAGAAATCGATGAAATTATCGGGAATCCGGTCCGTATGGATCCGGATCGGTTGCTTTTGGGTGGTGAAAAGCATGCCCTGGGCTTTGAGGAATTTTTTCGCCAAACCGAGCCGCCGGGGATGGATATTCCAGATCCCGAAGGTTTTCAGGGCATGAAGCCAGCTGAATCCCGGCGGGTGTTTGTCAAACCCCCAGGAAAACAGGATGTCCGCCAGGTTTCCTTCATAGCGTCTTTCCGCGTACGCCCGGGTTCGGCGAAGCAGGGCGTCCGAAGGAATATTGCGTTCGGTGAGCTTGAAGGTGTGGTAGCCGATGGCCTCGTAATGGTGAATGTCCTCGGGGCGTATCCAGCCTGCCGAGATCAGTATCGTGGGATCGGTGAACCGTCTCATGTTGCATTGAATCATGGAGTAGTCGATGAAAAACCGCCGTTTTGATCCTGACGCGTGGGCAAAGGCGTTCTGATGGTACACCTGGAACGGGCAATTGGGCTGGCAGAAGATGTTGGGGATCAGGACCAGGTCGCAGGACACGGCTTCCCTGATCCGGGCGAGCTTTTCAAAACTTCTGTTGATGGAAAAGGATTCCAGGTTGATGCCATCGGCCCCCAGGGACTCCCAGTACTGGGCCCGCTTGACCGTATCCACCTGGGCGTAGATCCCCACTTTTACTTTGAAGTGGGGGTACCTTTTTTTAATGATCTGAAGCAGATAAGGAAATGACACGGTAATGGTGTCCACCTGGATATCGCTCAGCCAGTCAAGCAGTGAATTCAGCTTTTTCTGGAATCCCTTGGTCCATTCCCGGTTACCAATACACGAGGTGTTCATCAGGTAATTGAATTCCATGTTATGGGCATGGATCGCATCCACATAGGCTTTAAGCCGTCGTTTGCTCAAAGGGGTGCTCATGTATGAGGGGCGGCCGCCACCCACAATATCATAGGGCAGTTTGCCGTATATTTCTGAAACACTGTAGGGTGTCAATTGAGGCAACAGATCGAAATCATAGTTGGCCGGAAGTGCTAATTTCATTCAAAAACCAGTTTGTTGGGGTATTGTTTATTTTCAGGTCATCCGTTTGAACAATAATAGATAACGAACCATTCCAGGTATCTATTCAGACAGCAGGAAACCGCCAGTCAGTGATCCGAACAGGAAAAGACAGCCGAGAAAAAAGACATGGAACCCCTTTTACAAAAATCGACAATCCAGACAGGATTAATGTAATCATGACTTGCCTCCGGGGCAATTCGGTGCGGGGTCGGGCGCATGCGGGGGCGCAGGGTCGGGGCGGTGCGGGGTCGGGGTCGGGCCAAGCTAAAGTGCTGTATTTAATCGATTTTAATTCAAAAAACAGGCATTTTTGATAGCTATTTCGCACTTTTTGAACCCAAAATGATCGATATAAAGGCTTTGTTCTTCTCGAATACCATCGTTCAAACCCTACCCTACCAGGGTGATGTGTTGATCCGCAAGTCGGTTGATGACCTCGCGTGACACGCTGCCAAGAAGCCAGCGCCGGACCGCGGTAATGCGGCGCCTTCCCATGATAACCGAGCCGTAGCCGCCGGTCTCGATCTCATGGCACAGGGCATTTGAAACGCCGTTTTCAGCGGGAATCAATTGGAGGGGGGTGTCTTGATCCCATCCCTGGATATCCAGGATTTCACGCCAGCGCCCGGTGGCAGCCCCGGGGTTTTTTTCACAGATGTGAACGAATGTGAAGTCGAACGCGGGCTTGCCGGAGAAGACATGGTCGATGACCCTGAGCAGAATCGCCGATACCCGGGTAAGATCAACCGGTACAATAACGCGCGTGGGTTCCGGATGCATGCCGACAAAGCTGATCGCGTCGGTTTGGTGCTTTGCCGCAAGGCGCTGCCGCCAGGACTCGTGAGGATTTGCCCCCAGAACAATGGTACCGAAATCCCCTTTTTTGATCTCTTCATAGACCTCCTCGTCCAATGGTTTTTGGGCATACCGGATTTCAGAGTCGATTTGGCCGGCCAAAACCCCTCTTTTTTGCAGGGCGCCCCTTGCCCATGACAAAAAGGCCTGGATATCATAATCGGTCATCTCTTCTGTATTGTCCTGCCTGAGAAGAAGAAACCGGACGTAAAGATCTTCGGCCGGCGGCATGCGCAGCTGCCAGCCATGGCGCATCCGTTCAAGGTCGGCTGGGTCTGCAGCTACGACAAGGGCATTGAAAAGCTTTCGTGAGAGGATATCCGTTTCAAGGTCGATGTGAATTTTTTTCCCTTCGTCCCAGCACGCGCATATGACACCTTTATCCAGCACAACCCGCTTCAGGCACTCATTGCAGTTTTTGCATACCGTGATTTTTTCACCGGATGCCGCTTTTTCAAGCCATTGGTGGTCCGCAAGCAGGGGCCTGGCCAGCCCGATCAGGTCGGCCTGGTTGTCACGCAGCACCCTTTCGGCGACTTTCGGCGTGAACACCCTGCCGGAAATGATCACCGGGCATGTGACCGCATCTTTGAGCGCGGCGGTGCCTTCGGCAAGGTGCCCCGGTTTTGCGGTGGTCCGGATCACTTCCGGCTTGAACATCGAGTGGTAAGTCCCGGCGGTGACGCTTAAGTAAGCGGTTTCGTGTGCTTCAAGCATTTTCGCAAAAGCGGTCGCCTCGTTTGTGTCGATGCCGCCCGGCACCCATTCATGAAAAAGCAGCCGGAAGCCGACCGGGAATTTCGTCGGCAGGCGCTGCTTTACCGCGTCTATCACCTGCAGGGGATACGCGGCCCGCTCCGCAAGACTGCCGCCAAGACCTTCGGGGATCTTGTTCGTGTACCCAGACAGGTAGGACGCCAAAAGATAGCCCGTGCCGCCGTGCAGCTCCACCATGTCAAACCCCGCCTGCCAGGCACGATGGGCAGCGTCCGCAAAATCCCCGGCAACTCTGTAGCGCTCCCTGCCAGTCATTGGACGCTGCCAGTAATAGGCCATCTCCATAAGCTGCCGGGTCAGGCCGAAACGCTCACTGACCGGAAACGTCTCCATAAAGGCCCGGAGCGATGCAATGTCATGGGTAAAGGTGGCGCCGTCCATGGAGGAAGGTACAAGGGGGGTTCCGTTTTTGGCAAAGGGACCGCCGTGGTTGAGCTGGAGGCAGGAAAGCGCCCCCGCCCGTTTAATGACGCCGGAAAGCCGCCGCAGACCGTGGACAAATTCGTCGCCGTGTACCCTGAGGTTGCACCTGGCCGTCGCGCCGTCCGCGGACACCGCCGCATTGCCGACGACCACGAGGGCAACCCCGGACCGGGCGATCCGCTGGTAATGCGACAGCATCAGGGGGCTGACCCGGCCGTCGGGATGCGCATAGCCGGTATACAGCGGCAGTGCAACTACCCGGTTTTTCAATGCCAGCCCGGCAATACGCGCTGCGGTGAAGAGGTGTTCGAAATGGTCTTTTTGTCTGATATAGGCCTCCTTTTCAAGCCGGCCTCCGGGTCGGGGTTCCGGGTCGGGGTGGTCGGAATCGGGGCGGAAACGGGGTC
>PUOB01000136.1 GCA_003551985.1 Desulfobacteraceae bacterium
GGTCGATGAAACACGGGCAGCCGCGGGAGTGGTCGATATACCGGAATCCGGCGCGCGTATTTTCTTGACCCGGATTCCGGTAGAGGATATGGATGGTTTTCCGTCCGGCGAATCGGCGGTTTTTGACTGGGACAGGCTGGAATTTCCGCTTTATATACGAAGCGTTCGCACCGGCGATCGTTTTATGCCGCTTGGCATGGCCCGGACCCAGAAGCTGAAGGATTTTTTTATCAACAACAAGGTGCCGGCGGATCAAAGAAAGCGGATTCCCCTTGTCACAAGCCGGGAAAAGGTAATCTGGATCGCTGGTATGCGGATGGATGAACGGTTCAAGGTGACCCGGCAAACGAAAACCGTTTTAAGGGCCCAATGGGTGACGACTTCGTAAAAAGGCCAATATCTGCGTTACGCGCGATTTTCGAAGAATATCACGTACGCCTATTGTACGCTCAATTCTTCAAAAATAGCGCAAGCCTTGATCTTGGCCTTTTTACAAAGTCGTCTGGTGGCGACTTTTTACGAGACTATCAATGGGTGATGGACTCGTAAAACGTTTCAAGATAATACTTTAGAGAAATACCCGTTCGTTTGGAGGACATATAATTTGAGCGCATTCAACAAAAACCTGGCATTATGGATCGTCGTCGTTTTGATGATGGTAATGCTGTACAACCTTTTTGCCACACAGCCCGAAACCCAGCAGGAACTCGGATACTCCGAGTTTCTATCCAGGGTCGAGAACCGGCAGATTTCCAGCGTGCTTATCCAGGGCGATGAGCTTACCGTAACCGATACGGGCGGGGAGACCCATACGGTCTATTCGCCGTCGGATGCGGACCTTGTCAGTATGCTGCGGGAAAACGGGGTGGATATAAAGGCCAAGCCCGAGGAGGAAACCCCGTGGCTGGTTTCCGTTCTGGTCTCGTGGTTCCCCTTTCTTCTGCTTATCGGGGTGTGGATTTTCTTCATGCGGCAGATGCAGGGCGGCGGCGGCGGAAAAGCCATGTCGTTCGGAAAAAGCGGTGCCAGGATGCTTTCAGACGATGCCCAGAAGGTCACTTTCGACGACGTGGCCGGGGCGGACGAGGCCAAGGAGGAGGTGACCGAGCTGGTCGAGTTTCTCCGGGAGCCTAAAAAATACACCCGGCTGGGCGGGCGAATCCCCAAGGGCGTTTTGATGGTCGGCGGGCCCGGAACGGGCAAGACGCTGTTGGCGCGGGCCATTGCCGGCGAAGCGGGCGTCCCCTTTTTCTCCATCAGCGGATCCGATTTTGTCGAAATGTTCGTTGGCGTCGGCGCTTCCCGCGTCCGCGACCTTTTTGTCCAGGGAAAGAAGAACGCCCCCTGCATTATTTTTATCGACGAGATCGATGCCGTGGGCCGCCAGCGCGGCGCCGGCCTGGGCGGCGGCCACGACGAACGCGAGCAGACGCTCAACCAGCTCCTGGTTGAAATGGACGGGTTTGAGTCCAACGAGGGGGTTATCCTGGTCGCCTCCACCAACCGTCCGGACGTCCTTGATCCCGCGCTGCTCCGGCCGGGCCGTTTCGACCGGCAGGTGGTGGTGCCCATGCCCGACATAAAGGGTCGCACGGAAATTATCAAAGTGCACCTCAAGCGGACGCCGTCCGAGGGGATCGACGAGATCGTCCTGGCAAAGGGGACCCCCGGGTTTTCCGGGGCGGACCTTGAAAACATGGTCAACGAGGCCGCATTGCTCGCCGCCCGTAAAAACAAGGAAAAAGTGACCATGGAGGACTTCGAGGACGCCAAGGATAAAATATACATGGGCCTTGAACGCAAATCCAAGGTCATGCGGGAAGAGGACAAGAAAACCACGGCCTACCACGAGGCCGGCCATGCCCTGGTCGCACGGTTTTTGCCCGAGACGGATTCCATCAACAAGATCACGATTGTTCCCCGGGGAAGGGCCGCGGGAGTGACCTGGTTTCTGCCCGAAGAGCGCGACTTTGTTTTCAAGGACCAGTTGAAAAGCGAGCTTTCCGTCGCCATGGGCGGCCGGGCGGCCGAGGAACTCGTGTTCAATCGCATCAGCACGGGGGCGTCCAACGACATCAAGAAAGCCACCGAGGTGGCCCAGAAAATGGTCCGTTCTTTCGGCATGAGCAAGGAACTCGGACCTCTGGCCTACGGCCAGCAGGACGAACAGATCTTTTTGGGGCGTGAAATCGCCCAGCACCGAGACTATTCGGAAGCCACGGCCCAGAAGATCGACGCCGAAATAACCCGTATCGTCAAGGAGTCGTATGCCCGGGCCAAAGAGCTTTTAGAAGAAAACAGGGACATCCTTGACCGATTGGCCGAGCGCCTGCTGGAAAAGGAGACGGTGATGGGCAAGGAACTGGATGCGCTCATCGTGTCAATGCGGCCCGGGGTAACCCTTCCGTTTGATGCCGCATATGGAAAAGACGCGGCGGATGCAACCGAAACCGCCGGGGCGGCCCCGGAAGACTCTCCGGAAGAATCCCGTGAAGCGCCCGCTGGTGATACCGTTGATGAGTCTGTATAACCTCAGGTGGCTGAACCGCGAGCTGGCGCTGGGCCGCCGCACCTGCATTATGGGCATCCTGAATGTCACCCCGGATTCATTCTCCGACGGCGGGCGGTTTCTCTCGCACGATGCCGCCCTCTCGCAGGCAAAACGGATGATCGAAGACGGCGCCGACATCCTTGATATCGGCGGGGAGTCCAGCAGGCCGTTTTCCGAACCCATCAGCGCGGAGGCGGAAGCCAGGAGGGTCGTTCCGGTCATCGAACACCTGGCCGGAAAAATAGACGTCCCGATCTCCATTGACACCACCAAGGCCGTTGTTGCAAGGCGCGCCATGGACGCCGGTGCGGCGATCATAAACGACATCAGCGCGCTTCGGTTTGATCCGGAGATGGGCGCGGTCGCCGCCGAGACCGGTGCGCTGGTCATCCTGATGCACATGCTGGGAGAGCCGAAGACCATGCAGGTGGATCCCCGTTATGACGATTTGATCGGCGACATCAAAGGCTTTCTCGAAAACGCGGTAAAAAGGGCCGAGGCCGCGGATATTCCCCGGTCAAACATTATCATCGACCCGGGCATCGGTTTTGGCAAAAACGTCTCCCATAACCTGGCATTGATCAAGCACATTCACCAGTTTTCAGGGCTTGGCAGGCCCGTTTTGATCGGTCCCTCACGCAAGGCCTTTATCCGAAAACTTCTGGCGGGGGACAACGATGCGGCCCATGAAATGGCGGCCGACCATGAATCCGTTGAAACCGGAACCCAGGCGGCGCTGTCTGCGGCGATTCTGAGCGGGGCCCACATTATCCGGGTCCACGATGTCGCCCGCGCCCGCGCGACCGCAGCCATCATCGATGCCGTAAGAACCCAATAAGATAAGAAAGGGGGGCGCCTGATGCTGCTTGTGCTCGATATCGGCAACACCCACACCGTGGTCGGCCTGTTTGACGGGGACCGGCTGGTTCACGACTGGCGCATCCATACCGAAGCCAGGCTCACCGATGATGAGTTGAACCTGACCATTTCAAGGTTTTTCAGGCAGGCCGGCATCGATTCATCCGGCATTCATCAGACGGTGGTCTCCTGCGTTGTTCCGCCCCTTGCCGGGGCTGTCGAATCTTTCTGCATCAAGTATCTGGGGCACAAACCCGACTGGGTAAGCCACAAAACGGTGGATATGCCGGTTCTCTTGAACAATCCGGCGGAGATTGGCGCCGACCGCCTGGTCAATGCTGTCGCCGCATACGAGAAGTACCGGTGCCCCCTGATCATCATCGATTTCGGAACCGCGACGACGTTTGACTGTATTTCGCAGAATGGTGAGTACATGGGCGGGGTCATCGCACCGGGCATCGGGATTTCAGCCGAGGCCTTGTTTGCAAAGGCGGCCAAACTTCCCCGGGTTGAACTCATTGATGCGCCTGAAAACGCTA
>PUOB01000143.1 GCA_003551985.1 Desulfobacteraceae bacterium
ATATGCAAAAAAGCTTGAACGCATTGCCCACCCCCTTGACACCGCAGACGACCTGGACCCGCTTCTTGATGCGATCAACGGTCGCCGCACCGTACTTCTGGGGGAAGCGACCCACGGCACCCGGGAGTTTTACAGTTGGCGGGCGGAAATCACCCGCCGCCTGATCGAAGAGAAAGATTTCTCCTTTATCGCGGTCGAAGGGGACTGGAACGCCTTCATGGCGCTCAACCGTTATGTCAAGGACCTGCCCGGCGCCCCGGAAAGCGCCCGTGACGCATTGATGAACTTTGACCGCTGGCCCCGGTGGATGTGGGTCAACGCGGAAATCGCTGAGCTCGCCGAGTGGCTGCGCAGTTACAACGACCAACGGGAAGCCGCCGACAAGGTCGGATTTTACGGCATGGATATATACGGCGCACAAGGCTCTCTTGAAAAAGGCCCCCGGTACATGGCAAAAATCGATGAAGAGGCCGCCGGCGAGATGAAGGCCGCGTTTGACTGCTTTGCCCCCTACGTGGACAATCCGCGGCAATATGTGTATGACGTTGCCGGTGGACGGGTGAACTGTGCGGATGATATCGCCGCCGTCCTCGACGACCTGCGGGAGAATCGGGACGCTTATGAACAAAAAGACCGCACCGCGTGGTTTCACGCAAAGCAAAACACCGCCGTTGCGTTTCGCGCGGAAAAACACTACCGCATGATGGTAAACCGGGACGCGTCTTCCTGGAACGCACGCGCCCGGAACTTTTACGAAACCGTCGAACGGCTTGCCGGCCACTACGGCGAAAACGCGGGGGCGATTGCCTGGGCACACAACACCCACGTCGGGGACGCCCGGGCCATGCAGACCGGCCCCGGCATGGAAAATCTGGGAATGCACGCCAGGAAATCCCTGGGCGACGACAATGTGTTTATCCTGGGCTTCGGCACCCACCACGGGGAAGTGACGGCAGCCCGGGCATGGGAGGGCGAGCGGGAGACAATGACCATGCCCGAAGCCATGGCAGGCACCCTTGAAGATGTCATGAACCGAATGGAATCACCGACCGCGCTGTTTATTGCAAAAGACGCCGAAGATATCGCCCCTGCCCGGGAATTTATCGGGCACAGGGCGATCGGCGTCACCTACAACCCGGAAAACGAACGCGGCAACTACGTGCCGACCGTCTGGCCACAGCGTTATGACGCGTTTCTGTTTATCGATGAAACCGGCCCACTGCACCCGCTGAATAATGGCGGCTGACGACTTCAACAAGCGACAGCTTAAAAATCGACCCACATGTCCGCCTCGTTCCCGCAGGTGGTGCATACCCCCTGCCCTTTTACCTTTTTTATCTCTTCGGGTGCCGGCTTTGACGGCGGGTTTTCGTCCTCGTACTCAACATGGCAGGTGATCAGCATTTCAGCCTCGTTGCCGCAGTTTTCGCATTCACAGACCTGCTTGAATTGTTTTTCAGGCATTGCGTTCTCCTTATATAATGGTTGTGTGTTTGCGCAATAATTACTATACTGACAAAATATCATCGTGTCAAAAATGATGGCGTCGTTAAAAGTCCAATATCTGCGTTATGCGCAATTTTCGAAGAATATCACGTACACCTAAGTACGCTCAATTCTTCAAAAATTGCGCAAGCCTTGATCTTGAACTTTTTACAAAGCCGTCTGAACCTTGTTACTTTTTACGAGACCATCAAAAATGAAGGGCAATTTTTCGCCCCTGCATCCACCCCGGGATGCCAGGCTTTTGACCTTATATAAACGACCAATTTCATAGACGGACGGCCGGTGCCGCCCGTGAGCAACATCGGGCGGGCACCGCACGGTTGCTAAGGGCGGTACCGGGCGGCTGGCTGAATGAAATTGAACCTTATCTTGTGACTTTTTACGAGACCATCAAAATTGAAGGGCAATTTTTCGCCCCTACGGCAACAGCCGGAACCGCCCAGGATGCCAGGCGCGCCCGTGAGCAACATCGGGCGGGCACCGGGCGAAAGATTTTTCGCCCCTACGGGCGGTACCGGGCGGCCGGCTGAATGAAATTGAACCTTACAAAAAAAATGCAGCCAATGAAAAAAACAAAAATTATCGCCACCATCTCCAACAAGGCGTGTTCGGTTCCGCTGCTCCGGGAAATGTATAATGCCGGGATGAACGTGGTTCGCCTGAACACGGCGCACCAGTCCCTCGAAGATGCGGTGCCGGTCATTGAAAACATCAGGGCCGTTTCCGACCGGATCGGCATCATGATCGATACCAAGGGGCCTGAAATCCGAACCCTCGATATTTCAGAGCCCATGCCGGTAAAAACCGGAGACCGGTTGCTTGTCAAAGGGGCCTGCGAAGATCCCGAACAGGGACAATGCGTGTATGTCAGCTACGACCGGTTCACCGACGATCTCTCCGTGAACGACCGCATCCTCATCGACGACGGCTCCGTGGAACTCCAGGTGCAGGAAAAGTGTGACGGCGAATTGACTTGCATCGTCAAAAACGACGGGGTCATCATGGGGAAAAAAAGCATCAACGTCCCCGCCGTAAACATCCGCCACCTGCCCTCCCTGAGCGCAAAGGACAAGGACTTCATTGCCTTTGCCGCGGAACAGAACGTCGATTTTATCGCCCATTCCTTCGTGCGCCGGAAGGAAGACGTCTTGGCCGTGCAGGAGATCCTGGACCGGAAGAACAGCCCCATCAAGATTATTGCAAAAATCGAGAACCGCGACGGCATCGACAACATCGACGAGATCCTGGACCACTCATACGGCGCGATGATCGCGCGCGGCGATCTGGCCATAGAGATCCCTGCCGAAAAAATCCCGCTCATCCAGAAAAAGCTGGTACGAACCTGCATCAACAGAAGAAAGCCTGTCATTATTGCCACCCAGATGCTGCAATCCATGGTGTCATCCCCGCGGCCGACCCGTGCGGAAGTCTCCGACGTGGCCAACGCCTGCCTGGACGGCACAGACGCCGTGATGCTCTCCGGAGAAACGGCCAACGGCCAGTATCCGCTCGAATCGGTCCGGATGATGACAAAAATCGCCGCCGAAGTCGAATCGGGCAGCAGCACGTTCATTGACACGGAATACGACATCCAGAACACCGTGACCAGCTATTTGGCCAAGTCGGCGGTCAAAGCGTCCATCCGCCTTCACACCAAGGCCCTGGTCGCGGACAGCATTTCCGGCCGGACGATTTTAAGCCTGGCGGCATACCGCGGGGAAAATCCCATTTACGCCCAGTGCTACGAAAAGCGGGTCATGCGGGAACTGGCGTTGTCCTACGGGGTGCATGCCAATTACATGGTGCCCGATCTGACCACCCACATGTTTCTCCAAAGCGCCCTGACCCGGCTGCTGGAAGAACAAAAAATCGCGGAAAAAGACCTTATCACGGTACTGGCGGGCAATTTCGGGTCGGATTACGGGGCTTCCTACGTGGAGATCAGCACCGTGGAAAACCTTTTGAAGCGCCGCTGAACAACAACGGCGCCGGCCCTTTGCCATGGCACCGCCGGCGCCTCCGCCGCTTGCCCGCATCTGCGCCGCCGTCTTATCCCCCCCCGGTTCTACCATTTCGCAGGATCCCGGGAATCGTTGACCTATCGCTTATACGCCTCAAGCAGGGAAAAGACCCAGGGGCGAAATGCAATGATCAGGCCCGTATTCAGGCTTTTCCCCTGCGGCAGCGCTTTATCGATCTCCGTGAGCTCATAGTATTCCTTGAACAGGCGGTCAATTTTTTTGAGCATCACCAGGCGGGAGCTGTCCGAAAGCTTGCCGGTTTCAAAATGCAGGTACTCATCGCTTTGATCAAAGGAGGCATTGAGCAGTTCATCCCTCACCTGCCGCTTATACCTTTTCTCAATGGGTCCATTCCTTCGCCAGGCAATATTTTTCTGGGTCAGCAGCCGGACCCGGTTTCCCGGGTGAAGCTCGATCA
>PUOB01000187.1 GCA_003551985.1 Desulfobacteraceae bacterium
CCAGGCCGGCATCCAGTTCGGATTTGTCTATCTGTATGACTTTCATGGTTTATGCCCTTGTTGCTGAGTGGTATTCATATGCCTGTCTATCATATGCCTGTCTACTTGATGAACTGTTCCGGGTCATCCGGCTTGTACGTATCAAGCGGCGGCCTCTGGTCGGTCGTCAGGCCGGCCTCCCATCCGAAATATTCCAGGCAGTCTTTTTCAAGTTTTTTGGTCATCGCCCGGACGTTGATCCCCACGGGGCAGCTTCTAACGCAAGCGCCGCAGTCTGTACAGCGTCCGGCGCAGTGGTATGCCCGCAGAAAATGGAAAATTCTCACATCCGGTATCTCGGTGCTCTTGCCAACCCACTGGGGCTTTGATTCATCGACAAAGCAGGTGGGGCAGTAGCACAGGGGACAGGCATTTCTGCATGCATAGCAGCGGATGCAGTCGGAGAGCAGATCGTCGAAATAGGCCCACTTTTCTTCAGGGCTCATTGCCTCGATTTGTTTGACCGCCGCGTACCGGTCGACATCTTCGTCGCTTTGCTCGGGGACTTCATCGGCGATGCGCTCGTCATAAATAACGGGATTCCGGTGCATGCACAACGCGCAGTTCTCCTGGAGCACCTCCGGCCGGTTAAAGGTTTCGCTAAAGCCGTCTCCGGATACGGTGACGGTTTTTCCGGCCTCGTCTTCCGTTACGGATTCAATTTCGCCATTGACGGCCGCCGTCAGCCGGTGCCGGTCAATCATGCCCGTGCAGGGCACACCGATGATGTAGAGTTGATCGCGCTTGATTTTGTTCTCAACAATATGAACGGCCAGGTTTCTCGAATCGCAGCCTTTTGCGACAATACCGATTCTTTCCGTTCGTCCGGTGACGTAATTGGCCAGATTGATGCCGCAGTTGCCGTCCCATACGAAACGGTCCACATCGCCCTGATTTACGGCATGCATGGGTTGGTTCATCATCGGGACGCTGCCTTTGGCAAACCCGATCACCATGTCGACCGTTCCCTCCTTCAAAAGGCGTTTCGATGCCTCCCTGATCTTATCCGTATACGATGTCATTTTATGCAACCTTCGGTTTTGTTTTCATGTATTTCTTCTCCTTCGACGCCAGGGCCGCGGCTTCCTCGGTCACTTTTTTGGCCACGTCGACAAATTTCGTGGATTCAGCGGAGGAGATCCATGAAAAGTGCAGTCTGCCCGGATCGATGCCCATGTGTTCAAGCAGGTTTTTCATGAGGGTGAACTTTCGTCTGGCATAATAATTACCTTCCAGGTAATGGCATTCACCGGGATGTCACCCGGATACCCATACGGCGTCAGCCCCCTTGCGAAGCGCTGCCAGTACGAACTTGACGCTCATCCGTCCGGTGCAGGGAATCCGTATAACCCGTATATTGGCGGGATATTCCATGCGGCTCACACCGGCGAGGTCGGCTGCGCCGTAGCTGCACCAGTTGCATAGAAAACTTATTATTTTCGGTTCTTTTTCAGCCATTTATATCGCTCCTTGTCTCTGTGTCTGCTGCTTTCGGATATCATGATGTCCCGGTCGATGCGGCCCGGCCATTGCCGGCCCTTGGAACGGGTTCTTTATTGCACTATACCGCTTCATCCATCTCAAATATCTGCATCAGGATCTGGTCGGTATCAAAGCCCTTGAGATGCAGGGCGCCGGAGCGGCATGACGCCACGCAGAGCCCGCAGCCCTTGCACAGGGCGGGATTGATCTCCGCCTTGCCGGCAAAATAGCCTTCCTCTGTAAACTTGGGGGCGGAATACGGGCAGATGCTTACGCATACGCCGCAAGACGAACAAGTGGCCTGGTCCACCCGCGCAACCGTACCGCTGGAAAAAATGGTTTGTTTCGACAGCAGTGTCACCGCCCTGGCCACGGCCGCCTTTGCCTGGGCGATGGATTCATCAATGGGTTTCGGATAATGGGCAAGGCCGGCCAGGTATACGCCGTCCGTGGAGAATTCGGACGGGCCGAGCTTGGCGTGCTTTTCTATGAAAAAACCGTCCATGTTCGTTGCGACCTTGAAAAAATTGGACAGTTTGTCATCGGTGTTGGGAATGATCGCCGTTGCCAGGGAAACCAGATCGGCCTCCAGTGTCAGGGGCATATTCAGGATGTGGTCGACGACATTCACCGTTACCCGGCCGTTTTCCGTCTTGACGACGGGTTTGTTGTCAATGGTGTAGCGGATGAAAATAACGCCCAGTTGGCGCGCTTTTTTGTACAGGAGCTCTTTTTCACCGTAGGTGCGGATATCCCGGTAGAGGATGTATACGTTCATATCCGGGTTTTTTTCCTTGAGCTGTATTGCATTTTCAATGGAATGCGTACAGCAGATCCGGGAACAATACATCCGCTCCGGCTCCCTTGAGCCGACGCACTGGATGAATATTGCGCTGCCCAGGTCCTTGAGGCCGGGGTCGTCATCCATGAGCCGCTTGTCAAGCTCCAGGCTGGTAATGATTCTTTCGTCGTTTCCGTATTCATACTCCGTCGGCCGGTGCGGGGAGGCCCCCGTTGCCAGAACGGCAACGCCGTGTTCCAGGAATTTTTCATTTCCGTTTGAGGACAGGGTGGTCTCGAAGTTGCCCACAAACCCGTCCACGTGGCTCAACTGGGTATCCAGGTGCAGGTGAATGCGGTCGTCCGATTGAACGGCCGCGATCATTTCGCCCAGCTTCTCCTGAATGGACTCCCCTTTTGCCGTCATGAACAGCTTGTTCGCCTGCCCGCCGAGCTGGGTATCTTTTTCCACGAGGTGGGTTTCGTAGCCTTGCAGGGCAAAGCTCTTGGCTGCGGCCATCCCGGCGATGCCGCCGCCGACGACCAGTGCCGTCTGGTTGACCGGCAATTCGATTTCCTGAAGCGGTTCCTGCAAAGCGACCTTGGCCACTGACATGCGAACCAGGTCCTTGGCCTTTTCCGTGGCCATTTCCGGGTTGTTTTTATGCACCCAGGAATCCTGGTTCCGGATATTGGCCATTTCAAACAGGTATTTGTTGAGCCCGGCGGCGGTCAGCGTGTCCTGGAAAAGGGGTTCGTGGGTTTTCGGGGTACAGGCCGCCATAACGATCCGATTGAGCCCCTTTTCCTTTATCAGCTCCTGGGCCATGTTGTCCTGCGCGTCCTGGGAGCAGGCGAACAGCTTGTCGGTGGCAAACTCGACATAGGGCAGGGTTGACGCATATTCCACGACCTTGGGGACATCGACCACGCCGGCGATATTCGTGCCGCACTGGCATATAATAACGCCGATTCGGGGCCGGGCTCCCAGGACATTGATTTCCGGGACCACCTCTTTTTCCAGGGTCTGCGTATTTCTGACTTCGGTCAGCAGCTCTGCCGCGGCAGCGGAGGCCGCACTTGAGTCGACGACGGCCTGCGGGATGTCCTTGGGCCCCTGAAAGGCGCCGGACACGAAAATGCCGGGCCGGGAGGTGGCGACCGGGGAAAAGGTCTGCGTATCCACGAAATTGCCTTCCGTCAGGGAAACGCCCAGTTTCTCGGAAAGCGCGACCAGGGCCGGCGGCGTTTGCATGCCGACGGACAGGACGACCATGCCGAAAACCTCCGTTTGGAGCTCGCCGTCCTCGGTGACGTACCGAAGTTCGAGGTCATCCGAGCCGGGCACCGGATTGACGGTGTGCACGCGGCTTCTGATGAACCGGACGCCGCTTTTGGTTTTGGCGTTTTCATAGAATCGTTCGAAGTCCTTGCCGTGGGTTCGCATGTCCATGAAGAAAATGGAGCAGTCCAGGTCTTCGCCGACGTGCTCCTTGGCGATGACCGCCTCCTTGATGGCGTACATGCAGCATACGGAGGAGCAGTGCGGATTGTCGCACCGGTTCATGTCCCGGGAGCCGACGCACTGAAACCATGCGATCTTTTTGGGTTCCTGGTTGTCGGAGGGGCG
>PUOB01000274.1 GCA_003551985.1 Desulfobacteraceae bacterium
CGAGTTCCGCGGGGGTCGACAGGAGCGAATTGACCACCAGATCCCCCCAGAAAATGAGAATGGCGTCCTTTGCGCAGCATGCGCTGAGATCACTGGTGTAGCAGCGCGCCGTGCAGATGTCCTCGAACCATTGCCCGAAAAATCGCCCGACATCCTCCCTGAACGCCAGGTATGCAGATAGCTGCGCCTCCAGGTCAAATCCCTTAACCTGAAGCTTCCTTAACGTTTCATCATTTTTGACCACGTCTCCATGCCGCCGGATTATTCTGAGGGCCTGCATCTGTTCCAACTGGTAAGTATTCATGGTCACGACTCAATCGCCTCACGCACGTTTATCGCCAGCTCCTGAATGGAAAACGGTTTCTGAATGAATTGCACGCCCTCGCCAAGCATCCCGTGGCGAGCGATGACATCGGCGGTATAGCCCGACATGTAAAGGATTTTAATATCCGGATAACAGGAGTTCAGTTGCGCGGAGAAATCAAGGCCATTCATTTCAGGCATGACGATGTCGGTCAGCAGCAGGTCGATTTTGCCGCCATGTGTTTCGGCCAATGCCATGGCCTCATTCGCCGAACTTGCCGCGAGAACGGTATAGCCCAGTTTTTCAAGCATCATACGGGCGATATTCAGGACCGTGGACTCGTCCTCAAGCACCATGACGGTCTCTCCCCGGCTGTGCAGCAAGGGGGAGTTCTTTTCCTTCTCTTCCGTCCCGCAGGCGTCTTCCAAACTCCGTGGTAAATATATCCGGACCGTCGTGCCTTGTCCCGGCTCGCTGTAAACGTTGACAAATCCGTTGTTCTGCTTGACGATCCCGTAGACCGTGGGCATCCCGAGACCGGTGCCCTTGCCGATCTCCTTTGTTGTAAAAAACGGCTCGAACAGGTTGTCCAGAACATGCTGGTCCATGCCGCAGCCGTTGTCGCTGACCGCCAGCATGACAAACTGCCCCGGGACGAAGCCCGCATGACTGAGGCAGTATTCCTCGTCAAACGCAACGTTTTTCGTCTCTATGGTTATTTTCCCGATGTCGGCAATGGCATCCCGGGCATTGACGACAAGATTGGCCAGGATCTGGTCAAGCTGGGCATAATCCATATATACCCGCCAGGTATTTGGACCGGGCTTCCAGAGCAGATCGATGTCCTCGCCGATCAATTTTTCAAGCATCGTTATCATGCCTGACACGCTGTCGTTGAGGTCCGTGGGAACCGGGGAAATAACCTGCTTTCTGGCAAACGCCAGCAATTTTCGCACGATAACCGACGATCGTTGACCGGCGTCATGGATTTCCCGGACACTGTCGTACATGGGGTCGGAAGGTTCAAGCAGATCGGCCATCATTTCCGCATAACCATTGATAATGGTGAGCATGTTGTTGAAGTCATGGGCCACGCCCCCGGCCAGGCGACCGACGGATTCCATCTTCTGGGCCTGGTGGAGTTGGGCCTGGAGCTTATCCCGCTCCTGCTCGGATTTTTTCCATTGGCTGATATCGCGCGATACGCCCTGCACGCCGACCAGGCGGCCGTTTTCGTCTCGAATGCCCGAGATATTTATGGAAACCCATACCGTGCCGCCATCCGCCTTGTAAATCTCGGTCTCGATCAATCGCGCCCTGTCCTTGTCGACTGCAGGATCCTTTTCTTTTTCAAACTCTTCTGCAAATACCCGGTATATGTTGTCCAGGTGCGCCGGCGGGAACTTTTCTGCCATGGTCCGGCGCATGTGCGCTTCAGGAGACTCACCCGTCAATTTCTCAATTGACGGGCTTACATAATTCACATTGAAATTCATATCCGCCGTCCAGACCACGTCCGTCATATTTTCCGCAATCCTGCGGTACTTTTCCTCCCCCTCCTGCAGTTGCTGCTGGACCCGCTTGAACTCGGTGATGTCGATATGTGTCCCAAGGGTGATGTTCGTGGGTGTCCCGTCCGGGTTTCGAAACGTCTGCCCGCGCGACCAGATGAAGACCCACCCTCCGTTTTTATGCCTCATCCGGAAGCTTTGCTCGTACATCCCGACCGAGCCGCCGGCCAGGTACTGCGCGAAAAACTGCGCAGCCGGGTCCCTGTCCTCCGGATGCAAAAAATCAATCCAGACTTCTTTGAGATTGTGCCCGGAGGTCATGTCGAAATCTTCAGGATCATATCCCAGCATGCTCAAATATTCCGGGCTGCACCACAAAGAACCCTCCGCGCTGTCATACTCCCAGGCGCCCGTGTTTGACAGGGATATGATGGACCGGTACCGCTGCTCGCTTTGACGCAGCTTATCTTCGGCCTCCTTGCGCCGGGTGATATCGGACAATACGCCCTGAACCCCTGATATATGTCCATCCCTGAACAGCGGCCTGGCGACGGTACGAACCCATACAATCCGGTTGTCTTTTGTGATCAGCCGGTACTCCACGGGCTTGTCAATGTCCAATGAAGACGCCTGAAAATTCGCAAGCAGGTTTTTCTTATCGTCGGGATGAACAAAATCGGTATATTTTTTTCCCGTGAGCTCGGAAGGGGTATAGCCGGCCACCGATTCGACCGTTTTGGATATATACGTAATCCGCGCATTTTCATCCAGGGCATAGATCACTTCATTCAGGTTCTCAACGAGTATCCGGTGCTTTTCCTCGCTTTCCCGAAGGGCTGTTTCGATTTTTTTGCGGGCAACAATTTCACCAATCAGCCGTGCGGCCGCCAGAAGGCGATTCTTTGCAATCTCGACGACAAAAGGAGGGCGGGATTCGTAAGATTCGGCATTCTCAAGGAGCTTGTGAACGGCGACCCCGTAATTCCCGGACAACTGCTGCAAGGCGTCCAGCTCCCGGGTCGGGTCGCCGTAGCCCATATTGATCGAACCGATAATCTCTCCGTTGGCGTAAATCGGTGCGGCGTAGATCCGTATACCCCCCGCGCACGCCGTGTCCACCGGCTCCCCGCTTTCCATGCAGGCTTTCCAGGCCTCGCTGCAGGACTCGTGGCACAGCCACTTACCGTCGGCAAGCGCTTCCTGGTCGTCCCTGGTATTGCAAAGCTGCCGTGAGCGGGCATCCATGAAACGGCACCATTTGGAAGAAAATATCCCCAGTGCGTAATCGCCATTGGACTCATACACCGCCGCGGAAGTCCCCAGAAGCTGTAAAAAATCGCCCACAATATCGGTGAGCACCGTTTTGCCGACCGAATCCAAAATAACACGATTTGTGTTCAGTTCGGTCAGGTCGCCATACTCGGGCGCCCCATCCTTCCCGTACGCCATTAAACGGGCATTATCGGAATTCAACATCCATTCGATTTGTTTAAGACTGCCTTCTGCTTGTTTTTCAAGGGCATTTTGCAGCGCATGATTTTCCTTTTCCAGGGCATCTACCCTGGCCTGCATGTCGTCATACAGACGCTGGAGCTCTTCATACGTCATTTTCTCAAGTTTACGGAATTTCACAGACCATGTCCTCTATAGATTTTTAAGCTTTTTTTGTCTCCATCCAGAAATGAAAAACAAATTCCAGTGGCTGAACGAAACTTGTCTTTTGCGTTCAGCCACTATATGTCTATGCAAAAATATCTTTGCAAAATTAATGCCAAATATTTTCGAATCCCCTATGATATGATGGTCTCGTAAAAAGTCGAATCTGAGATGGCAAAATAAAAAGTCGGGTTCAGGCGGCTTTGTAATTAAGCCAGGGGCGTGAGAAGAAAGCTCAAGATCAAGGCTTGCGCAACCTTTAAATGTAGGGGCGAAAAATCTTTCGCCCGATTAAGTGTACGTGACAGTCTTCGAAAATTGTAACTGGAGGAAACTTCGACGTATTTTGAGGATTACCATTTGAGCCGGACGCAGACACGAAGTGACAAATAGAGCGCCTAATTGGACGAATTAGCCATTTCTGGACAGGCAGTATAGGCCAGGATGGCTTATATTTTAA
>PUOB01000366.1 GCA_003551985.1 Desulfobacteraceae bacterium
ACCAGACCTACATGGTCATGTTGGAGCGTTACGGCATGTATTCCGTGATTTCGGATCCGCTGGATGAAAAACTCACCGAGATCGCCAAGGGCAAGCGCCCCGATATCGTTGATGTCATTCAAAAGGCCATGGACGGCACCGCGCCGGACCCGGCATCGGTGGAAAAAGAGCTTGCGGATTACATTAAGACAGTCGACGTCATCCTCGGCCGGAAACTGTATTCGGATTCCTGGCTCGAGCTGTAGGATTTAGCTGTAGAACCTCTTAACTCTTTGCGGGTTGTATATAAAAAAGGGCGGGCCTTTTGGGCCCGTCCTTTTTTTGTCAACCTACAACCTACAACTTACAACTTACAACATACTCCTCCACCGTCGGGATGCGCCCCAAAATTGCCGTAACCGCGGCGAGTTCAGCCGATCCCAGGTATACACGGGTGTTGTCGCCCATTCGATTGGGGAAATTGCGCGTACTGGTCGACATGACCGTGGTGTTATCGGCAACCCGGGCCTGGTTGCCCATGCAGAGCGAGCATCCGGGTGTTTCGATTCTTGCGCCGGTACGGCCGAATATGGCGTAATAGCCTTCGTTTTTAAGCGTTTCCGCATCCATGCGGGTGCCGGGTGTGATCCAGAGGCGAATGGGGAGGCTGCGGTTTCCTGCCAGGATTTTGCCGGCATTTCGCAGGTGGTCGATGCCGGTCATGCATGATCCGATAAACACCTCGTCGATCGGGGTTCCGGCGACCTCGGAAAGGCGGCGGACATCGTCCGGGTCGTTGGGGCAGGCCAGAACCGGCTCTCTGATGGCGTTTCGATCGACATCGAGGACCGCTGCAAACGCAGCATCCTCGTCCCTTTTAAGCAAGGCCGGGTCGGCCAGCCATTTCTCCATCGCCCCGATTCTGCGAGATAAGGTCTCCGCATCCCCGTATCCCGCCTCGACCATGGATTGCAGCAGTGCCTTATTGCTTTTTACGAATTCGATGACCGGTTTTTCATCGAGCGCAATGGTAGCGGCGGCGGCGGAGCGCTCGGCGGAGGCATTGGTCAGCTCGTAGGCCTGTTGGACGCTGATGTCGGGAAGCCCCTCGATTTCCATGATTCGGCCGGAAAACACGTTTTGTTTGTCCGCTTTGCCCGTTGTGAGCAGCCCTTTTTCAATGGCGGCCAGGGCGATGCCGTTGACAAGGTCCCGGGTGGTGATACCGGGTTGTAGCCGGCCGGTCAACCGCACCAGCACGGATTCGGGCATGTCAATGGGCATAAAGCCGGTAGCGGCTGCAAATGCCACAAGCCCGGAGCCAGCCGGAAAACTGATGCCTACCGGAAACCGGGTGTGGGAATCCCCGCCGGTGCCCACGGTATCCGGGATGACCATGCGGTTCAGCCAGGAGTGGATGATCCCGTCGCCCGGGTAAAGGGCGCCGCCGCCCCGTTCCTTGATAAAGCGGTGGAGGGTTTCCTGCATATGGACGTCCACCGTTCGCGGGTAGGCCGCTGTGTGGCAGAAAGACTGCATGACAAGGTCCGCCTTGAATGCCAGGCAGGCAAGCTCACTCAACTCGTCCCGGGTCATGGGGCCGGTGGTATCCTGGGAGCCGACCGTTTGGATTGTCGGTTCGCAATAGGCGCCGGGAGGGATGCCGTTTCGCCCGCATGCGCGCCCGATAATTTTCTGGGCCAGGCTGTAACCGCTTGGTAAATCGGCGGGTTGTTCGCTGCGGGCAAATATCGTCGGCAGGTTGTTGGCCATGGCCCGGGCGGCCTTGTCGGACAGGCTCCGGCCAATGATAAGGGGAATGCGGCCGCCGGCCCGGACTTCATCGAGAAGTCCCTTTGTCCGGATTTTAAATGACGCGACGGCGTCCCCGGTCCGGGCGTTGACGATGGTGCCGTCATAGGGGCGGATCGTGAGGGTGTCCCCGTTTTTAATGGTCGACGCGTCGCATTCCAGGGGCAGGGCCCCGGCGTCCTCAAGGGAGTTGAAAAAAATCGGGGCGATCTTGCCGGCAATGACATACCCCCCGAAACGCTTGTTGGGCACGTAGGGAATATCGTTTCCGATATGCCACAGCAGCGAGTTTACGGCGGATTTTCGCGATGACCCCGTCCCCACGACATCCCCCACAAATGCCAGGGGATGTTCGTTTTGCTTCAATGCGGCAATCGTCTCAAGGGGATTGTCGATCCTGTTTTCGAGCATGGCAAGGGCGTGGCGGGGTATGTCGGGCCGGCTCCATGCCTCTCCGGCAGGCGATAAGTCGTCGGTGTTGACCTCGCCGTCCACCCGAAACGCCGTAACCGTAATGGACTCGGGCACCGGTTCCAGCGCTTTAAACCATTCGGCGTCCGCCCACCCCGCTATGACGCGGCGGGCGTTCTTATTGGCCTCACAGCGGTTGAAAACATTTTCAAACGCATCAAACACGAAAATAATATGGATCAGGGCCGCAGCGGCTTTTTTGCCGAGGTCCTCATGGTCGAGCAGATCGATCAGGTGCGCCGTATTGTATCCGCCCCGCATTGTACCCAGCAGAAAAACGGCCCGGTCAGGCGTTATAAGCGGGCTCGATGCCTTGCCCCGGGCAATGTCGGCCAAAAAATCGGCTTTTATCCGGGCGGCTTCGTCCACCCCGGCCGGGATCCGCTGGGTCAGCAAATCCATAAGCATGGCCGGGTCGTGAGGCCCGGGTGCCGTTATCATTCCGACCAGATCCGAAACCTGCGCGGCGGTCAGCGGTTTGGGCGGGATGCCGGACGCCTCCCGCGCCGCCGCATGTTCAAGATACGCGTCAATCATTTGTTTTCCTTTCTATACGGCCGCGCCGGCTTCAAATCCCTGGTGAACGGCACCAAAGGCCATACCGATATCTTTGGCATCGCCGATGATGCTGTGGGGAATGCCGATCTCCTTCAGGGAGGTTTCAAGCGTGTTGTCAGGGCGTGCGCCGGCGGCGATAACCACATGGTCGGCCGCGATTTCTTCGGTTTGGCCGTCGCCGGTTTCGACACGAATGCCGGTTTTCGTGATTTCAAGGGCTTTTGTCCCCACCCGGGTGTCAATCCCCAGGCGGGAAACATCCTGGAGCATCCCCCACCGTGTGGTTTTGCCGAAGTCCTTGCCGATTTTTTCGACCATTTCGACCAGGATGACCGTTTTGGTGCCCCGGGTGGCCAGTTCGTAGAGCGTTTCAGGATCTTCCGCCCGGTTGACCATCAAAAATTTCAGGGTATCTCCGGAAAGGGTCCCTTTTTCGGCCAGAAACAAGGCTGTTTCAACGCCGACCGCACCGCCGCCGAGGACGACAACACGCTTTCCCGTGTATACGTTTCCCCCGAGCACGTCCCATGCCTGGACCACGTGGGAGAATTCAACCCCGGGGATGGGGGGCGTCATGGGGCTGGCGCCGGTGGCGAGGATAACGTGATCCGGGTTTTCCGTTCGTATTGTCTCCTTGTCCGCGGCCCGGCCCAGGTGCACCGTGATGTTGCGGCATTTGACCTGGTTTTCGAGGTCCCGGGCCAGTTCAGCGAATTCGGCTCGTCCCGGGGGAGCCGCGGCCAGGTAAAGCTGGCCGCCGAGGCGGTGGGCCTTTTCATAAAGCGATACCGCATGTCCTTTGTCCGATGCGGCGATGGCCGCATTCATGCCGGCGGGCCCCCCGCCGATAATCATTATTTTTTTGGGGGTATTGGTCTTTTCAAGGATGCGCTGTTGTTCGTACCCTGCCACGGGATTGCACAAGCACTCGACATGCTTCAATTTGAAAAGGTTGTCAAAACATCCCTGGGCGCAGGCGACGCAATGAATGATTTCATTGTCACGACCCGTTTTTGCTTTTTCCGGGAAGTAGGGATCGGCAATAAGGCTTCTGCCCAGGGCGACCATGTCGCACATGGCATCCGCGATCATTTCCCGGGCGGTATCGGG
>PUOB01000184.1 GCA_003551985.1 Desulfobacteraceae bacterium
CAAGTTCAAGGAAGGCGATAATTTTAACCGCAGGAATACTGGACGTATTTTGAGGATTAAAATTTGAGCCTGACGCAGAAATTGGTGAAAAAGACGGTTTTCGTTCAGCCACTATTTGTTTTCTATGAGGCCTTGCTTAATGCAATAATGAATGAGCTGGGCATTGCTTTGCAGGTTCATCTTGTCAAGGATTCTGGCGCGGTATGTGGATACGGTTTTCGGACTGACGCATAACTGCCGGGCGATGCCGGACGCGGACGTTCCCCCGGCCAGCATTGTCATAACGCTGAACTCCCGGTCCGAAAGGGTTTCGTGCGGCAAGCACGCTGTTTTACTCTCAACCAGATCGGCCAACTGCTCAGCCAGCCCCGTACTGATGTACCGCCCGCCGGAAGCGACCCTGCGAATGGCGGCGACCAGTTCATCATGGGCCTTGTCCTTTGTAAGGTAACCGGAAGCCCCCGACTTGATGGCCCGCACCGCATATTGTTTTTCAGGATACACGCTCAGTATGAGGACCGGGAGGTTCGGATTGCCGGCCTTGATGGATTTCAGCACATCGAGCCAATCCGGGCCGGGCATTGATATATCGAGAAGCACCACGTCCAGGTCTTTTCGAGACGCTTTTTCAATGGCCTGATAGCCGTCCACGGCTTCATCGACGAATTCCATATCCGCAATCTCGGCGGTGATTTTTTGAAGACCGGCCCTGACGATGAAATGATCGTCCGCGATAAGGATGCGTATCATAGGTTGTAAGTTGTAGGTTGTAAGTTGTAAGTGGCCAGTGGCCGGTGGCCGGTGGTCGGTGGCCGGTGGCCGGGATTTCTTATTTGCCGCTGTATGGTATCTTCACCCGGACGGTCGTCCCTTTGCCCGGTTTGCCCTCAAAATCAATGGTGCCGCCGAAAGCGATGGCCCTTTCCCGCATGCCCAGGATGCCGAATGACCGGGTACGATTGATGCGATCCCGGGTTATGCCAATGCCGTTGTCGGATATCTCCAAAGCCAGTTTACCGTCTGCCATGTAAAGGTCGATCACCACCACCGTTGCTTTGGCATGGCGGGTTATGTTGGTCAAAGATTCCACGACGATGCGGTACAAGGCCGTGGCGATTTCCCCGTCCAGCTTTTCAAGGCCCGTCCGGCTGTTATACTGAACCGAAAGACCGGTTCTTGCCTTGTACTTTTCAATATACCACTCTATGGCCGCAGCCAGCCCCAGGTCGTCAAGCATGGACGGCCTCAACTCAGAGACCAGCTCACGCGTGAACCGTATGAGGTAATCCACCAGCTCGGTCATGGCGCTTGTCGCGTCAAAAAGGGCCTCATGGCCGGAATGCGCATCGCCGGGATAGGCTGGAAAGTGGTGCGCCAGCTGCTTTTCATGCAGCTTCAAATCGATTTTCAAGCCGGTCAGGGCCTGCCCCAGCTCATCATGTACGGTCCTGGCGACTTCGGTTCTCTCCTGCTCCCTTACATTCTGGAGATACGCCGCCAGCTGGCGCAGTTGGTGCTGGGACTGGCGCAGTTCGTTTTCCGCTTTTTTATAATCGGTGATATCCCTCAGGATTGCAACGATTTTTTCAACCCGGTCGCCGGACCAGAGCGGGTGGTAATGCACTTCAAGGTGCCGGGTTCCGGCGCCGGGATAAAATGCCTTTCTTTCGTAGCGGACATCCTCCCCGGCAAAACAAAGATCCATGTGCGGCTTGATGATGAATTGAAAGTAATTCATGCCCACAAGATGACCCACATCCCTTCCGATCACCTCGTCCCTGTTTTTGCCGAAAAGCTTCAGATAGGCCGCATTGGCCATTCGATAGGTATAGTCCCGGTCGATGACGGCCATGAGCTCTTCGGAGCCTTCCACCGCCAGACGGTATTCTTCCAGCAACCCCTCGAATTGCTTCCGGGAGGTGATTTCAACGGCAAAGCCTTCTATTTCAAAGTCGTCACCGGTCAATCGCCTGCTGATGCGGGCGTTCACGGACACCCAGATGCGGGACCCATCCTGGCGAAAAACCTCGCATTCAAGGGTTTCAACATACCCGGTTTCCTGGAGGCGGTGCATGAATTCATGCCTGCTGCCGGGGTCCACATAAAGCATAGAGGAGATATCATACAGGGAGGCGGGGGCCTGATGCCGGCTGTCTAAACCGGCAATTCTTACCATTTCAGGATTCACGTCAAGCACTTCTCCCCGGGATGTGGCGCGGAATATTCCCACGGGCGCGTTCATGAACAGGTTGTGAAGCCTGACGTCCGTCTTCTTCATTGGTTTTTCCGGTTTGACGACTTCGTGAAAAGGCCAATATCTGCGTTATGCGCGATTTCCGAAGAATATCACGTACACTTAAGTACTCTCAATTCTTCAAAAATCGCGCAAGCCTTGATCTTGGCCTTTTCACAAAGTCGTCTGATCGCGACTTTTTACGAGACTGTCCGGTTTAATGGGCTCGCAAAAAAAAGGCCGTTGCTGGCGGTTAGCTTATCAGAGCCCGGCACCGCCCAGGTAAGCCTTGACCACATCGGGATTTTCAAGCAAATCCGATGCTGTATCATACATTACAATTTTGCCAAGCTCAAGGACATAGCCGCGATGGGCCAATTTAAGGGCAATTCGGGCGTTTTGTTCCACAAGGATCACGGTAACGCCGGATTCGTTGATCTCCCTGATGGTCCTGAAAATCTGCTTGACCAGGACAGGCGCAAGGCCCAGGCTAGGTTCATCAAGGAGCAGAAGGCGGGGGTTGGCCATCAAGGCCCGGCCGATGGCAAGCATCTGCTGTTCGCCGCCGGACAGTGTCCCGGCAAGCTGATTCCGCCTCTCGGCAAGGCGGGGGAACAGGTCGAAAATCCATTTCAAGCTGTCTTTCAAGCGGTCCCGGTTTTTTGCGGTAAACGCCCCCAAATCGAGATTTTCCTGGACGGTAAGGGTTCCGAAGATCCGTCGCCCCTCGGGTGCCTGGGTAATTTTGTGCGCCACGATTTTATGGGCGGAAAGCCGGTGAATGGGGGTACCGTTAAAAAGGATTTCGCCGGATGACGGGCGCACCAGCCCGCAGATCGCGTTTAACGTGGTTGACTTGCCGGCCCCGTTGGCCCCGAGGATGCATACGATCTCCCCTGCCTCAACGGAAAGGTCAATGCCGTGCAGGGCCCGGACATTTCCATATTTAACCTGCAGATTGCGCACATCAAGGATCATTATAAAACCGCTTTATATAATTTGACCGCTTCGCTGCGGCCCGACCCGATCGAGCCCTCACAGGTCGTCATCGTCACTGCCGAGATAGGCCTCTATCACTGCGGGGTCCGTTTTTATAGCCTCGGGCGGCCCCTCGGCAATTTTAACGCCGTGCTCAAGAACGACAATGTGCTCGCACGCCCGCATGACCAGGCTCATGTCATGTTCAATGAGCATCACGGTTATCCCCCGGTCGCGGATACGCCCGATGAGTGCCACCAGCAGCGATGTCTCATGTTCATTCATTCCGCCGGCCGGCTCGTCAAGGATAATCAGGCCGGGGTCCGAAGCAAGGGCCCGGGCGATCTCCAGGAGGCGCTGGTTCCCGTAGGACAGGTTTTTCGCCTGGTTTTCGGCCTGCCCATCAAGTCCGATAAAGCGCAGTTCAGCCATGGCTTTCTCTATGGCGCGCCGCTCTTCCGCCCGCTGTTTCGGCAGTCGCAGCATGGCCCCCAAAGCGCCGGATGTCATTCGGCTATGGCATCCGGCCAGAGCGTTTTCCAGCACGGACATGTTTGAAAACAGCCGGATATTCTGAAACGTTCGGGCAATACCTGAAGCAACGATGCGATGGGTCGGCTTGCCCGTGATATTCACGCCCTTAAAGACGATCTTTCCCTTGTCCAGCTTGTAGTTGCCCGTAATCAGGTTGAACACGGTGGTCTTTCCGGCGCCGTTC
>PUOB01000049.1 GCA_003551985.1 Desulfobacteraceae bacterium
GCCATCGACGTGGCCCTCACCGCCAAGCGGAAAGGGGCGGAAAACGTCACCATGGTCTGCCTGGAGCGCCGCGAGGAAATGCCCGCATGGGAGCATGAAATCGAGGAAGCCCTGGAAGGGGACATCAATATTGTAAACGCCTACGGACCGAAGTCCTTTTTTATAGACAAGGACGCCGGGCGATTTTCCGGCATCGAGTTCAAAACCTGCACCCGCGTATTTGACGACGAAGGACGCTTTTCACCGAGTTTTGACGAGTCCGCATGCGAGGCCTTTTTCGGTGACACCGTCATTATCGCCATCGGCCAGGCGGCCGACACGTCCGACATCCAGAATGAGAACGTACCGATGACGGGCCGCGGCGGACTTGACGCCGATCCGGTGACCCTTCAGACGCCCATGGAATGGGTATTTGCAGGGGGCGACGCCTTCTACGGGCCAAAATCGGTCGTGGACGCGGTAGGCTCCGGCAGGGAGGCGGCCGAGAGCATCCATCGCTATATTAACGGACTCGATCTTCACGAAGGCCGCGAAAAGCAATGGACCTACGATAAGCCGGACATCATAAACGAGCCATACAAAGACCGCACCCCGGTCCGCTGCCTCGACCCAAAGGCCCGGGAATGCAATTTTCTTGAAGTCTCATACGGGTACAACGAGGAAGAAGCAAAAACGGAGGCCGACCGGTGCCTCGAATGCGGCATCTGCTCGGAGTGCTACCAGTGCGTCAAGGCCTGCCTTGCCGACGCGATCGATCACGAGCAGACCGTCGAAGAACTGGACATCGATGTGGGCTCGGTCATTCTGTGCCCCGGCAACGAAACCTTCGACCCCTCCGCCCTCGAGGATATATACAGCTACAAGTCCAGCCCCAACGTCCTGACAAGCGCGGAGTTCGAGCGGATCCTGTCCGCGTCCGGACCGACCATGGGCCATCTCGTGAGGCCGTCCGACCACGTCGAGCCCAAAAAAATCGCATGGCTCCAGTGCATCGGTTCAAGGGACAACAACCGGTGCGGCAACGGCTACTGCTCCTCGGTCTGCTGCATGTACGCCATCAAGGAGGCCATGATCGCAAAAGACCACAGCGAGCATGGGCTGGACACCGCCATATTCAACATGGACATCCGGAGCTTCGGCAAGGATTACGAGCAATATTACGACCGTGCCAGAAACAGCGCCGGCGTTCGCTTTATCAAATCCAGAATCCACACCGTGACGGAAATACCGGAAACCGGCAACCTTGAACTGCGCTATGCGACCGAAGCCGGTGATATCGAAGTGGAGGAATTCGACATGGTCGTGTTGTCCGTCGGCCTCCAGATGCCGGCGGCAACCATAGAGACGGCAAACCGCCTGGGGATCGGGCTCAACAAATACAACTTTGCGGAAACGACGCCGTCGCTGCCGGTCAACACATCGCGTCCCGGCGTATTCGCATGCGGCATATTCCAGGGTCCCAAGGATATCCCGGAATCGGTTACCCAGGCAAGTGCGGCGGCATGCGCCGCCGGCAGAAACCTCGCCGAAGCCCGCGGGACCCTTCAAAAGGAAATCGTCCGCCCCGAACCGATCGACGTGGCGGACAAGGAACCCCGCATCGGCGTATTCGTCTGCGACTGCGGCGCCAATATCGCCGGTGTCGTCGATGTCCCGTCCATCCGTGAATACGCCGAGCAGCTGCCATACGTGGTCTACGCCGGCGAAAACCTGTTCACCTGCAGCCAGGACGCCCAGGACCAGATGAAGGAGGTCATTAAGGAGCACGACATCAACCGGGTGGTGGTCTCCTCGTGTACGCCTAAAACCCATGAACCGATTTTCATGGACACCCTGGAGGCCGTGGGCCTGAACAAGTACCTTTTTGAAATGGCCAATATCCGGAACCAGGACTCCTGGGTTCACGGCGACGACCCCCAGGGCGCAACGGAAAAGGCCCGCGAACTCGTCCGCATGTCGGTTGCCCGGGCGGCGTCCCTGCAACCCCTGTATGAACGCCAGATACCGGTGACCCGGCGCGCCCTGGTGGTCGGCGGCGGCGTGGCCGGCATGAACGCGGCCCTGGGCATTGCAGATCAGGGGTACGAAGTGGTCCTTGTTGAAAAGGAGGCTGTACTCGGGGGGCTCGGCAACCGCTTGACCAAGACCATCGAGGGGATGGATGTGAGGGCCCTTGTCGACAAACTGGCGGCACAGGTTAAGAACCACGACAAGATAGACGTCCTGACCGACGCGGTGATTGTTGATTTCTCAGGGTTCAAGGGGAATTTCAAAACCGAGGTCCTTGCCGGGGAATCCATGGCCAGCCGAACGATCGACCATGGCGTAACCATCGTCGCCACCGGCGCAAACGAGTATCAGCCGAAAGAATATCTCTACGGCGAACATCCGAACGTCATGACTCAGCTCGAGCTGGGCGTACGGATATACAACCGTACGGATATCGATAAGCTGAACCACGTGGTCATGATCCAGTGCGTGGGATCGAGAAACGAGGAAAATCCCAACTGCTCCCGGATCTGCTGCCAGAATGCCATCAAGAACGCCATCGCGCTCAAGAAGCTGAGCCCGGAAACGCAGGTATATATTCTTTACCGGGATATCCGGACCTATGGCCTGCTTGAGGACTACTACACCGAAGCCCGGAGACTGGGCGTTTTATTCTCCCGTTTCTCCGCCGATAATCCGCCGGTCGTGACAAGTGGGGATCAATTCGTAAACGTGACCTTCACCGACCACATCCTTGGCATGAAAATCAGCCTGGACGCGGATCTCATTGCCCTGAGCGCCGCAGTGGAAGCCGAGGATACCGAAGAACTGTCAAACATCATGAAGCTCAACCGCAATGCCCAGAATTTTTTCCTGGAAGCCCACGTGAAGCTTCGACCGGTGGAAATGGGAACCGAGGGCATTTATCTTTGCGGCACGGCCCACAGCCCGCAGCTTTTGAGCGAATCCATCGCCCAGGCAATGGCCGCCGCGTCGAGGGCCACGACCATGCTCTCACAGTCGCACCTGACGCTGTCGGCGGTAACCGCCGTGGTCCAAAGCGAGAAGTGTGCATCCTGCCTGATCTGTGTCCGCACATGTCCCTATGACGTGCCGCGGATCAATGAGGAGGGTGTCAGTGAAATAGACGATGCCCTGTGCCAGGGATGCGGCGCATGTGCCGCCGAATGCCCGGCCAAGGCCATCGAACTGAGGTGGTATGAAGACGACCAAATTACAAGCAAGGTGGATGCCTTGCTGGAGGGGGGTAACATATGAGCGAGGATTTCAAACCCACGATCCTGGCGTTCTGCTGTAATTTCTGAGGGTACTCCGCTGCGGACCTGGCAGGTTCCATGAGACTGACGTACCCCACCAGCGTTAAAATCATTCGCGTTCCGTGTACCGGGAAGGTGGATGTCGGACACATTCTGCGCGCCATCGAAAAGGGCGCCGACGGCGTGTATGTCGTTGGATGCAAGGAGGGCGAGTGTCACTATAAAAAGGGCAATTTCCGCGCCCGCAAGCGGGTGGAGCAGGCCAAGAAGATCCTTGCGTCAATCGGTGCGGATGAAGGACGGGTCGAGATGTATAACCTGTCTTCCAGCGACGGCCCGCTTTTCGTTAAATATGCCGAGGAAATGGACGGGCAGATCAGGAAACTGGGGCCCAATCCGCTGAAGAAAAAAAACAGCCGCGCGGCATGATACGTCACGGCGATGCAGCGGTGCTTTGCCCGCCAGGGACAAAGCCCGCTGCCGGGATATAACCAATAATACAAAGAGAGGCAGACCCCATGATAGTTGCGGATAAAAAGCCTGTCGAGGAAATCATAGAATACGTCAAAGACGCCGGTAAAATCCTCGTTCTGGGCTGTAATGAATGTGTCACCGTCTGTGAGGCGGGCGGGAAAAAGGAAGTCGGCATTCTTGCATCGAC
>PUOB01000426.1 GCA_003551985.1 Desulfobacteraceae bacterium
CTTTGCCCACGCGTCAGGATCAAAACGGCGGTTTTTCATCGACTACGCCATGATTCAATGCAACATGAGACGGTTCACCGATCCCACGATACTGATCTCGGCAGGCTGGATACGCCCCGAGGACCTTCACCATTACGAGGCCATCGGCTACCACACCTTCAAGCTTACCGAACGGAATATTCCTTCGGACGTCCTGCTTCGCCGCACCCGGGCGTACGCGGAAAGACGCTATGAAGGAAACCTGGCGGACCTCCTGTTTTCCTGGGGATTTGACAAGCACCCGCCGGGATTCAGCTGGCTTCATGCCCTGAAAACCTTCGGGATCTGGAATATCCACCCCCGGCGGCTCGGTTTGGCGAAAAAATTCCTCAAAGCCCAGGGCATGCTTTTCACCACCCAAAAGCAACCGATCCGGATCCATACCGACCGGATTCCCGATAATTTCATCGATTTCTTTAAAGACAAGGAATGCCCCGATCTGGAATGCCGATCATGCGGCTATTGTGCCCGTATTGCCGAAAAAGCCGTTACCATCGACCCCGATTTCCTGAAATCCATTCTCCCGGTATACCATGAGATAACGGCCGCACTTGTGGACGGTGGCTTCTGGGAGCTCCATCCAAATCAATCCCCGGCATGCGAATGAGCGATGTCGGCTTCAACAGGAGCGGTAAACATGACACACGTATATATCCATGCCATTGAAACAAAAGTCCCAAGCCATCGCTATGCGCAGGGACTTGTCAAAGACAGGATCCTGTCCACACTCAACGGCCATGACGATTTGAAAGCGGTGATCGAGCGACTCTACAGCCATACCGGAATTGACAACCGTTACTTTGCCATGCCCGGTGTGGTGGAAAATCGGGAATCCTTTTATTTTACAAAGGATGGCCAATGGCGGGCAAGCCCCGGTTCGGGTGAACGCAACAACATGTATATCCGCGAGGCCTCGCCCCTTTTCGTTGAAACCGCCCGCAAGACCATCGCCGGTTCAAAAACCTTCAGCGAATCCGATATCACCCATGTGATCACCGTGTCATGCACCGGATTTTTCGCGCCGGGGCCCGACTTTACAATCATGACCGAACTGGGCCTCCCGCCCCATGTCAGGCGGTATCACCTGGGCTTCATGGGGTGCTACGCGGCCATGCCCGCCATGAGGATGGCCATGGACTTCTGCAAGGCGGATCCTGACGCCGTGGTCCTGATCGTGTGTACTGAACTGTGCTCCCTGCATTTTCAGCCGGGCAGGAACGACCTGGACGCCATCGTGGCCACGGCGATTTTTGCCGACGGCGCCGCCGGGGTGATCGTCAGCGCCATAGAGCCTGTCCGGCCGTCCTTCGAATTAATCCGGTTTGATACCCATTTATGCAAAAACAGCGGCCAGGACATGACCTGGGCCATTACAGACACAGGGTTTGACATCAAGCTGTCCCGTTACGTCCCCAAAATCATCGAGATGGATATTCAGACCGTCATCGGATCGATTCTGCAACAGGAAGATCTGTCCCTGGACGATATCGGCCTCTGGGCCCTGCATCCCGGAGGCAAAGCCATTGTGGACGGGATAGAACGGCAGTTGGCCCTCTCTCCGGACAAATTGGGGACATCACGGAAAATCCTCCGTGATTTCGGGAATATGAGCAGTGCCACCGTTTTGTTTGTCCTCAAGGACATGCTGGAAGGGATCAACGGCCATCATGAGCCGTCCCTGGTGTTCTCCATGGCCTTCGGCCCCGGCGTGACCATGGAAGCGGGCCTTTTGAAAACCCATAGCCCGGCATCACTGTCCTGAGAGGAAACCTATGCCCCTGATATTGTCGAAAAGGGCGGCGGCCGTCAATGAGCTGATGGATGCCCCGGACTGCGACGACGAACTTTTGTACAACACCTACGTGCAGTTTCGAACCATCAACATTCTCCTGTCCGGATGGCGGTTTATTTACCTGCGCCACCTCAAGCCCAGGATGACGGACACGTCCGGAGACTACACGTTGCTCGACATCGGTTTCGGAGGCGGGGACATCCCCTACTATCTTGCCCTGTGGGCTGAAAAAGACGGCATCAACCTTCATGTGACCGGCATTGAAAAGGATCCCAGGGCGTACGCCTTTGCCAAAGGGTATTACCGCCATCGAAACGTACGCTATAAATGCGCGGCACTTTCGGAGATGGTTGACGAAGGGCTGTGCTTTGATTTCGTCATCAACAACAACACGGTTCACCACCTGTCGGAAAGCGAATTACAACGCATGATGGCAAACACCGCGAAAATCTGCACGCGCTATGCCCTGTTCAACGATATCGAGAGGGGTGATTTTGCCTATGGCGCCTTTGCCATCCTCTCCTGGCTGTTTTACCACAAATCCTACATTTGCCATGACGGCAAACTCTCCATCAAGCGGAGTTACACCAAAAAAGAACTCTGCGCCATCACTCCCAAAGGCTGGATTGTCAAGCGGTTACTTCCGTACCGGTTGCTTCTCATCCATGAGAAAACGGGAGAAAACGGGGTAAACAAAACGGAAAGGGGTCGGAAAACGAACGGAAAACGGGGTCGCGAACGGAAAACGGGGTCGGGCCAAGATAACACACTATAAATAAACAACATAGACTCATAACTGCCCCTCAAATGGAGCCTATATTGAACTTTTGGGGGCTAAAAAAGACATTATTGCCATGGCATGAGCAAAACAGTAGTTTCGGAAAATGTGCTGGCGACCTTACAAAAAAAATGATAGGATTAAAGAATGGGCAAATATGAAAAGTTGATATTTCAGATACTAAGCGGTACAAGTGATACAAATATTGCTTTTTCTGACCTGATCAACCTACTTCAGCATTTGGAATTTGACATGCGTATTAAAGGGAGTCATCATATTTTCCGTAAAGCCGGGATTGAGGAAAAACCGAATTTGCAGAAGGAAGGTAATAAAGCGAAACCATATCAGGTCAAACAGATACGGAATATTATATTAAAATATAAGCTGGGAGCAAGTGATGACAAGTAAATATGAAATCATAATCTTCTGGAGCGATGAGGATGAAGCATACGTGGCAGATGTTTCCGAACTTCAAGGATGCATGGCGCATGGAAATACATATGAATCTGCACTTGCGAACATCAAGTCTGCAATGGCGTTATGGATCGAAACAGCCAGAGAATTCAATGAACCTATTCCTCAACCCAAAGGCCGTCGATTAGCTTATGCATGACGATTTACCGAGCCAGCCCCTTGCACCGGACGCTCATTCTTCGCGCCGCTGAAGGGTCCGTTCATACCAGGGCAGATATGGCATTCGAGAAGCACAAAGCCTTTATATCGATCATTTTGAGTTCAAAAAGTACGAAATAGCCTGCGAAAACACCTGTTTTTTTGGGCTTAAATCTATTAAATGCAGCAGGTTAGCTTGGCCCGACCCCGTACACCTCTTTGACCGCACCGTCGTTGACCGCTTCAAATCAGAGCCGTGATATCAGGTGCCGCAAAAGGTCTGATAAACCCGCTCTGCCGGTGGTGCTGGTTCGCTGAATTCTATCTGTCCCGGCCCTTCCTCATAAGGACTGCGAACCGCTGCCAACAGCTTCTCAAATGGGGCCAGATCGCCCTGTTCAGCCGCTGTCAATGCGGCCTCCACCTTGTGGTTTCTTGGAATCACGTAAGGGTTGACCGTGTCCATCGTCTGCGCCACTGCCGTGCTTGCGCGGCCTTGCTGCGTCAAACGCTGCTGCCAGTCAGCCAACCAGGAAGGTAGTTCAGCCTGTTGCCGAAGGCCTTCGGGAAGCGCCTCGAGTTTGTCGGTTCTCAACCAGCGGGCCAGGCCTCTGAAGGTTTGGGTAAAGTCAGCACTGCCGGCCTGCATCAGGGAATGCAAGCGCTCAAGGCGCTCCCGATCTCCCTCAACCACTTC
>PUOB01000376.1 GCA_003551985.1 Desulfobacteraceae bacterium
ATTTTCTTCAAGAACTCGGTCATACCCAATGTAGACCGGCACAAAGTACAAATCCGACCAATTGCTTTTCAGGTAAGCCTCCCAGAGCAGAAAAAGAAATCCGACCTTCGGCGCCAGCAGCTTGCCGGTCCGGCTTCGGCCGCCTTCAATGAAAAACTCCACATGGAAGCCCTCGTCGAGTATTTTATAAAGGTAGGCCGAGAAGACTTTCGGATAAAGCGGCTCCCCTTTAAATGACCGCCTTAGAAAAAAAGCGCCGCCGCCCCGAAAGATGGGGCCCAGGGGCCAGAAGGAGAGATTCCTGCCGGCTGCAATCTTGGGGCACGGCATGTTGTTGTGATAAAAAACGTACGACAGGATAAGGTAGTCCAGGTGGCTTTTATGGCACGGGACAAGGACGATGGGTGCGTTTTTGGAATACTGTTTGATGCGGTTCAAGCCGTCATAGTCGATAACCATACCGTCAAATATCAGCTTCGAGATCCAGCGAACGGCAATTTCAAACAGGTTTATGACCTTCTGGCTGTAACTGGAGGCGATTTCATCCAGGTATGCCGTCGCGGTCTTCTGGGCTTCATGGACCGGTTTCTGGTGTTCAGCGGCGTGGGAGACGATTGCTTTTTGCATCTCCGGGTTTGTCAGGACCTCCTCCATGATCTCGTCACGCGATTTCAGGGTGGGTCCGGTGATGGATTGCCGCTGTCGGTTTATCTGTTCCAAAAGGTGGCGGCGCAGGAAAACCGCCTGGTTTTTCTGGCTGAGTTCCCGAATATCCGGCCTTTGCAGGTAATCCATCAGGTTTACGGGTTCGGTGGCCTCGATAACGATTTTTTTCGGGTTTTTCAGTATCATGTAAAGCCGTCTGAGTCTGCCGGGACGCTCTTTCGTGCCGAATATGAGGTCGACCACGGGGATCTGTCTTGTTTGTGGTGCCTTGTCGTAGAGAATGAGCTGGGGCACGAGATACACCGGCTCAATGATGGTTTTTTGAACGCCGATGAGGTAGTCGATCGGATCAACCCTGGATTCCACAAGGCGCCTGTAGAGCCCTTTTTCCTCGATCAGCGAAACCATGCCCGATTCGCCGTTAATGAGGCGGTTTCTGTAAAAATGCGTCCCATACGGATCCGGCAGCTTCCGGTGGTTATACAGGTGGCGGATATAAAACAGCATGCCTTTTATGATCCGGCTCAGCGGTTGTCCGAAAAAAAGCCGGTAGTCAAAAGCAAAAACCGGATACGGCAATTTTTCCTGTCTGAGGCGGGTATGGTAAAAAAGAAAATCGAACTTGCTTTTATACTTGTTTACAAAGACCACGATCCCGGATTGTTCGAGGTTTTTAAGTGATTTGGCCAAAGAGGGATCGAGCTTGATCCGGAAAAAAAGGATCTTCATTAAAATACGCGCAAAGAGCCCTTTTTTCGGCGGCAGGTAAGAGAAAAACGGCCTGTCATCCCTAGGTGCTTTCGATTCGCCGCCTGTTTCCGAAGATTTGGTTTTTGGCAAGGGCCTTCTGAAGAGTGTCATGATGCGTTTTCTTTTTGTTCGTCAGTTTGACAGGGTGAGCATGCATTTCCGGCTTGACGCACCCAATCTTGATAATAAAATAATAAGCCCTTTCGGCTTGCTTCACAATATTCGACAGAAACATATCAGCCGGAAAGGTAAATTGCAAGCCGCAACCAACACCCGCAACCAATTGCGGGACTGTCTTCCAGGCATCCCCGGAAGGTTTTATCCGCCGATTTTCCCTTGCTTTACAGTACAGGTTGTGTTAAATCAGACGCAATATTGAATACAGGCATGTATGTCGTTTTTCCCTTGGAATCCCTTGACTATAGATTTTAGCGGACGACAATTAAATTAAAGGAGGACGTGGCTTTATGAAGACTTTAGTTGGCGGTGCAGTAGCAGCCGTAATTGGTGTAATTGGTCTGGCCGTGTGGTTCAGCGCGTTTTTGCAGCTTCTGGCCGGAGCCATCCCAATCATGTTGCTTCTTGGCGGTTGCCTTGCCCTTTATCTTGGCTTTGACGAATTGAAGGATACATGGCAGAAAGAAACGCCCGTCGAGCCCTCTTCTGCAGGCGGCGGGGAGGATGAGGCAAGCCGGTTGAAAAAGGAAAATGAGGATCTCAAAAAGGAACTCGAGGCCCTCAAGGTGGACAAATAAACGCTTTTTTTAAAAAATAAGCAAGACACTACGAAGCCCTGCAGAAACCTTTTCTGCGGGGTTTTTGTATTCCAACCGCTATTCCCTATCGATACAGCTTAAAGGCCTGTACGCCCTCTTCGAAGGCATCGATTTCCGGCCGGCACCGGACCAGAATATCCGCGGCATCCACGCCTGCTTCAATTTCCCGGCGGATTTGCTCATCTCCGATGATCAGGTCCATCGGCAGGGTTTCAAATTCATACTCGTATGGGGGCTGCTTCCATTCAAAGCGGTCGCCATGGTGGCATATAACGGCTGAAAGCAGCTGCAGCGATGTTGTATAAGGGGTATACCGGTACGGGTCGGTAACGTGAATCTGAAAGCCGCGGCATGGCGTATCCTGCCACTTGTTCGCGGTCGGTTCGAACACGACGGGGCGAAGCACGCAGCCGTTTAACCGGTCCCCGCCCATGAACGACAGGATTTTGCCGGTATCGATGAATGGCGCGCCAAAAACTTCAAAGGGCTGCGTGGTGCCGCGTCCTTCGGATATGTTGGTGCCTTCCCATATCACCTGCCCCGGGTATACCATTGCCGACTCCGGTGTCGGCAGATTGGGTGACGGCGCAACCCAGAAAAGCCCCGTATCCCGGTAATACATGGACCGGCGCCACCCTTTCATGGGAATGACCGCCAAATCGCAGTCGATGCCGAAATATCGGTTTATCCACCCGGCATACTCCCCGATGGTCAGTCCGTGACGCATCGGAATCTCATAGCGCCCCACGAAGGATGCGTATTTCGCCTTGAGCAGGTTTCCTTCCACTTGGGCGCCGCCGACGGGATTGGGCCGGTCAAGCACCACAACGGTCTTGCCCGCTTTTGCCGCTTCTTCCAGGCAATACGACAGCGTGGTTAAAAACGTGTAAACCCGGGTGCCCACGTCAAGCAGGTCCACAATCAGCACATCGATTAAAGCCAGCATGTCATCCGTGGGCCGGCGGGTTTTTCCATAAAGGCTAAAAACCGGAATCCGCAGCGACGGGTCGTAAAAATCGTCTGATTCGACCATGTTGTCCTGTTTTTCGGCGTACAGCCCGTGCTGCGGGGAAAACAGCGCCTTGAAGCGGCTTCCGAACTTTCCATAAATAAGGTCTTTGGCATGGATAAGTTCGGCGTTGACGGACGCGGGGTTGCAGAGGAGCCCCAGGCGTTTGTTTTCAAGCCATGCCGGCGGCGATTCTATAAGGTTATCCAGTCCGATCCGTATCGTGTCCATAATATCCGCCATCCCTTGCGTATTGGGGGTGCATGTGTAAGGTCCGCTTTAATTGCGGGAACCGTTTCTTCTGTTTAAATTAACTTGGCCCCTTATTCAATTACAAAAGTGACGGCTTTGTAAAACGTCCAATATCTGCGTTGAAGAATCTCATGTACGACCACTCAGTACTATCAATTCTTCAAAAATTGTACGCGCCTTGATTTTGTCACGCCATGGCGTGATTACAAACCGCCTGAAACCGAGCCGTCAATTGTAATCGCCATAAATCGACAATAATCACGTTTTGGCTGCGATTATTAGCGCCTGTGTATGAAAGGGGGATCATCGTTCACAACACCCGCCTGTTGATTCAACCCGTGAAGGATAAGCGCAGGTGGCGATTTTGAAAATGTCTTGTGCATGCATGACAGTAAACCTCTATATATGGGGGAGGCAAATATTGTTATGAGACTTTTAAGGGATTGCGTTGTTTAGCGCC
>PUOB01000393.1 GCA_003551985.1 Desulfobacteraceae bacterium
ACGCCAGGACGGCCGGCCCGTACCCCAGGCCCAGAAACGGGAAAAAAATCGCGATAATCGCCAACGGTGGGATGGTCTGGCCCGCGTTGAAAAAAGCCATAACCCGGTCGGCATGCCGCCGGTATCCCGGCCGGGTCAAAAGGATGCCCGTGGGCAGGGAAATCAAAACGGCGATGGTCAGGGGGATGACGACCAACATGAAATGCTCCGGAATATAACCGGGCGCACGCTGCAACAGGGAATCCATAAAGATGTTCATGTCAAAATTCATGGGCGTCTACCCGCTTACCCGGTTGACGTGGGTTTTAATGTCGTTCCAGCTCAGGCGGCCGACAATTTCATCGCCCCGCCATACACCGATTTGATCCGCGTTGTTCTTCATCATCATTTCAAGGGCAATCTTCACGGGCTGAACGGTCTGGACCCGGCACCCGTTTCCGCACAACCCCTCCGGAAGCGTGTCTGTCGGCGTCATCAACGATTCAGACCGGGTCAGGTCCAGGATCTTGACGCCCCGGTCGTCGCCCAAAAGGCTCAAGACAAAATCATCCGCCGGGCGGGTCAGGATTTCAAGGGGCGATCCCGTCTGGACAAGGCGCCCCTGCTTTAAAATGACCAGGAAATCCCCCATCTTGATCGCTTCGTTGATATCGTGGGTCACAAAGCATATGGTTTTTTTGACGGTCTGCTGCAAGCGCAGAAATTCATCCTGCAGACGAACCCGGACGATGGGGTCCACCGCGCCAAAGGGTTCGTCCATGAGCATTATGGGCGGATCGGCAGCCAGGGCGCGGGCGACGCCGACCCGCTGCATCTGCCCCCCGCTCAACTGGTGGGGGTATTTGTGCCCGACCTCGCCAGGCTCCAGGCCCACCATCGCGAGCAAGTCCATGGTCCTCTCCCGGATTTTCCCCCGCGACCATTTAAGCAGTTCCGGCACCAGGGCCACATTCTGCTCGATGGTCCGGTGCGGCAGCAGCCCGATCTGCTGAATGACATAACCGATGGTGCGCCGCAAGGCGGAGGGATCCATTTCCCGGACATTGCGCCCATCGACGAGAACATCGCCGCCGTCAGGCTCTTCCAGGCGGTTGATCATCCGCAGGATCGTGGTTTTGCCGCATCCGGAAGGGCCGACCAGGATGCAGATGTTTCCCTTGTTGACATGAAAGGAGACCTGATCGACCGCGGGCCGGACGGCATCCGGAAAGGTTTTGGTAATGTGGTCGAGCCGAATCATATGCGTGCGTCCTGTTTTCAGCCGCCGGCGCCGCCGCCGGACTGAAATCGCAGCCCGGGGGAGGTGATCTTTTTTTCGATCCGGCCCATGATATAGTCCAATAGCAGCGCGATCAGCGATACGACCACCGCCCCGGCGATGATCATGTCCGCATCGCCCCGGGTGATGCCCTGGTGAATCAAGCGCCCGAGGTTTCTTTCGCCAATGAATGTCGCCATGGTGGCGATCCCGGTAATCAGGACAACCGTCACCCGGATCCCGGCAAAAACCGCGGGCCAGGCCATTGGAACCTGAATTTTGAATAGGATCTGCAGGGGCTTCATGCCCATCCCCCGCCCCGCATCGACTACAGCCTTGTCAACCGACCGGATGCCCATGACAACACTTCGAACCAGGGGCATCATGGCATAAATGACAAGAACCAGGACGGCGGTTCGCCGCCCGAGGCCAAGCCCCGGGACGGTCATGAAAAAACCGAACAGGGAAATGCTGGGAATGCAAAAGACAATGCTTCCCAGGCCGATAACGGCGCCGGACAGCCGGTCGTAGCAGCTGACAAGAAGGCCCGCGGTGATCCACAGGGCCAGCGAAAACAGCAGGACGGTTACAACCAGGGAGATATGGTTGATGGTGTATTCGAAAACAAGGGCGGTGTTGTCCAGTATGAATCCGGGAAAGTTCATGGATGCGGCACCCTTAAAAAATGATGGCAATAAGAAAGGTATATATAACACTATTGCCGCTTGTGTCAAACCGGGCAATGCGGCATCACCAAACGCCTGCGCCACCTGTCACATCAACCGCCCTGGCAGATGATATCGGCGGCTTCCTCGATCCCCGCGGCGATACGGACGCCTTCCCAAAGTTCCTGCCGGTGCTTCATTCCGTGGCCTGACAGGACGTAAATACCCCGGGCACCGGCATTTTCCGCAAACGCCACATCATGGGGATGGTCTCCCACGGCAAATGACCGGGAAAGATCGATGCCGTGCTCCTTCTCCGCCTTTCTAAGAAAATACGGCTTTGGCTTGATGCATTCGCAGCCGTCCGAAGAATTATGGGGACAGACGTACGTATCGACAATCCGTATTCCCCATTCGGCGAGGTGAGCCACCACGTGCCCATTGACACGCCCGACATCCGCCGGCGTCAACAATCCCTTTGCAATGCCGGACTGGTTGGTAACGATAAACAGTGCGAAGTGTTCGTTCAAACGGCGCAGGGCGGAAACGGTTTCCGGAAAAAATATCACTTGCGAAGACCGGGAAAGATGGCCCCGGTCCTCGATAATGGTGCCGTCCCGGTCCAGAAACACAGCCGGATGCCCGGCCTCGGATAAGGCCGCAAGGCGCTGCGGGTGCTCGGCTATGGCGTCTTTAAAGGGGTGGGTCGTATTGTTCGTCATTTATTTCTCTGCATCCACGTTGTCGAGTATTGTTGCAGGAAGGAATTTATTGTTTTGGCGTATCTTTACCCCTGTACAATCTCATTTATCCGCCGGGGTGAATGGGCGGCAGTGTTTTCACTTTCATATGAGACTCCTATTAAAAGAGGCACTTACGGATCCTGTTCACGCGGGCACCGACCACCCGGTTGACGGTTATTTCCTGAACTTCGAAACGGCATCCGAAAAACCGGTCTTCAACGACTTCCACGCAGCGTCCATTCCCTCCCGGGCCGATTCCCAAGCCTCGCCGCCTGCTTTTTCCAGCTCGGTAAGCTTTGCCCGGCCTGCTTCGAGCTTTTTCTCAAGATCTGCAATATCGTTTTTCATCTTCATACGGGTTTCCGCATCGACTCTGGATGCCTTGTTCTTCAGTTTCTCCAGTTCCGCCTTCCACTCGTCAAGATGGGCCTGCATTTTCTGCCGGTACTGTTCCTTGTCGCTCATCGTTTCCTCCTTATTTGTCCGGATTGGGCCCAATGCACCGCCAATCTTTTTTCTTTGAGCCCGTTCAAATCTTTGGTACGCTTATATACAATAATGATAGTCTCGTAAAAAGTCGGTTTCAGACGGCTTTGTAATCACGCCATGGCCTGACAAAATAATATAAATCATTTTACTTGTTCGGACAAACCGGAACGACCCTTCAGGAGGCCAAATGTCCGGAAGATCCAGACTTTGCAGCATTCTTGTTTTTTTGATCTGTTTTGCCGCAGCGGCATTTCTCAACGCATGTCAGCGCGACGGCAATTCCGCGGATATAGAACCGGATGATATCGAAGCGGAAGAAATCATCGGCCGGGTTGAACTGCCGGATTTGGTGGCCAGCGGGCAGCGCTATGTGGATACAAGAAATGAAACCCCACCGGAGTCCACCCCGGCCATGGCACCCATACCCGAAGAAGTGAATACCGAACTGCCCGAATTCGGAGAATACGCGGACGTGTCGGAAAAAAAGGAAGACTTCTTCGATTTTCTGCGGCCGGTCATCCAGAAAGAAAACCGGAAAGTGCTTCGGGAACGCGGGCATGTCCTTCTTCTCTGGGATCGCTACCGGGCGGAAGACGCACTGTCTGCCCGAAAAATCGAAACCCTTGACGCCCTGGCCGAAAAATACCGCGTGGATGCATCCTATGACGAGGGCGAAGAATTCTTCATGGAGATGCTGCTGCGTATCGACAAGATTCCGGAGTCCCTGGCGCTGATCCAGGCGGC
>PUOB01000407.1 GCA_003551985.1 Desulfobacteraceae bacterium
AGATCATGGTCAAGGGGATCGGCACAGGCGAGGACGAGGGCAAATATTGCCGCCATATAATTGAAACCGATAAATTACCGGGAAAATGAAAAGAGGCCTTCATGTATGACATTTACGCACTCGCCCGGGGCCCTTTTGCCTGGGGCGCCTTTATTATTTTTTTCGGCGGGATCATATACCGCCTGGTTGCCATTACACTCGAGGCCAGGAAAAAAGATCACGTGGTGTTCACGTATTTCAGCCCGTATTATGCCGCGCGGTCCTTTTTGCACTGGCTTGTGCCGTTCGGCAGCAGAAGCATGCGCAATCAGCCGGGATTTACGATCGCCACCTTTGCCTTTCACATCTGCCTGATTGTCGTGCCGATATTCCTGTTCGCCCATGTCATATTGTTCAAAGAATCCTTCGACATATCATGGTGGACCCTGCCAGGTGCTGCGGCTGAAATCATGACCCTGATCGTCATTGTCAGCTGCATTTATTTTCTTGTACGACGGCTGGTCAAGCCGGATGTACGGTACCTGAGCTCGACTGCGGACTACCTGCTGATTCTGTTGGTGGCGGTGCCCTTTGTGACCGGTTTCTGGGCCGCCCGGGGATATGCCGGGTTTGAAGTCGCCACCCTTCTGCACATGCTGTCGGGCGAGCTCCTGCTGGTATTGATTCCGTTCACCAAGTTGAGCCACATGTTTTTCTTTCCGCTTACCCGGGCCTATGCCGGCTCGGAATTCGGGGCAGTGAGACATGCGAGGGACTGGTAGGTGGTAAGTTGTAAGTTGTAGGTTGTAAGTTGTAGGCTGCAGGTTGTAGGTTGGAGGTTGTAAGTAAAAGCGGGTGGAGAGGGGTGGCGGAAGGAATTCCGGCGGCCGGTACACCAGACATTGAACAAACCGTGACCGGATGAGAACGGGAATTGTCGTTCGGTCACTCAATACGGAGCATCATCCACATGGCTATAGCCGAATCCAAAAGCAAAAACGGCCCATTGGTTCTTGACGACGCGATCGTCGAAGGCGCTGAAAAACTGAGCGAAGCGGATATCGCCAGGGTTATCGGGGACATGATCAAAACCGAAGGCGGGGCGCGTTTCAAGGCATACCTCAACACGTGCATGAGCTGCGGCTATTGCAGCGATGCATGCCATTATTACTTGTCCCATGACAAGGCGCCGCGGTTTGCGCCCGCTGCAAAAGTCAAACAGACCCTTGGGGAATTCACGAAAAAGAAGGGGCACGTGAGCCGGGAAACGCTGATGCAGGCCTGCGAAATTGCATTCACCGACTGCAATCTCTGCCGCCGGTGCATGATGTATTGCCCGTTCGGCATCGACATCGCCTTTTTGATGCTGTTTGTGCGGCGGGTCTGCCACAAGCTGGGCGTGGTACCGCGCTACATACAGGACACGTCCCACAGCCACAGTGCAACCATGAACCAGATGTGGGTGCAGGAGGATGAATGGATCGATACCCTTCAGTGGCAGGAGGAGGAAGCAAGGGATGAGATCCCCGGAATCCGGATTCCCATTGAGAAGGAAGGGGCCGACGTCTACTATTCCGTTATCGGCCCCGAGCCCAAGTTCCGCGCGCAGCTTATTTACCAGGCGGCGGTCCTCATGCATGCCGCCGGCATCGACTGGACCATGACGTCGTTTCCCGGCTGGGACAACAGCGACATGTGCATGTATACAGGCGACCTTGAAATGACGGCGCGGCTCAAACGGGTTCATTTCGAATCCGCCCTTAACCTGCGGAGCAAGCGGATCGTCATGGGCGAATGCGGGCACGCCTTCCGGTCGGTCTACGACGTCGGCAACCGGTTTTTGGGCTGGAAAATGCCGCCGGTGGAGGTGGTCCATGCTGTTGCCTTCTACGACGAACTTCTCCGTGATGGCAAGCTGAAGATTGCCCAAAAATACGAACTGCCGGTCACCTTTCACGATCCCTGCAACATCGTCCGTGGACAGGGGCTTCATGAAAAGGCCCGCAACGTGATCCGCCGGACCTGCAATACCTTCATCGAGATGGAGCCCAACCGGGAGCACAATTTCTGCTGCTGCGCCGGGGGGGGCGTCATCAACTGCGGCCCCCCCTACAAAAACAAGCGGGTGGAAAGCAACCGCGTCAAGGCCGACCAACTCGCCGGGGCCATCGAAAAAGGGGCCAAAGTCGTAATCGCCCCGTGCCATAACTGCCATGGCGGACTCGAGGACATTATTCATCATTACAAACTCGACATAGAAATCAAGTTTCTGATTGATATTATATACGAGTGCATGGAAAAATAAGGTTGAATGCCATGAAGCAATATTATAAGATTATATCGTTGTCCGTTGCTTTCGTTTTTGTCTGTGTTGTTTTTTTTGCCCTCTCGACGGAAGCGCAATCCAACATCACGACGGTTCAGGACTCTGCGTTTGATGAAGAAACCCGCAAACGTCCGGTGGTTTCCTTTTACCACGACGAGCACAATGATGCTGCGGGCATATACGAGTGCAACACCTGCCACCACGTATGGGAGGATGGTGAAAAAGATCCTTATGCGGCATCCATCGGCATGGAATGCTCCGAGTGCCATCTTTCCGATCCCGGGCATACGGAAATGGACCTGATCCGTGCCTATCACCTTCAGTGCAGAACCTGCCACATGGAGGAAAAGGCCGGACCGATTCTTTGCGGGGAATGCCACACGGGCGAGCGGTAAGACGGCATCGTTGCTTCAGGATTTGATATAAAAACAGCCCAAGGGTATATGCCCATGGATGCGCCATTCCGCCCCATTATCGCACAAATGGCCGACCTGGCAGCCCTCGCTGATCAGGAAAACCCGCAGACGGAAAAGCGGCAATCCGCGGCGACAGCGCAGGCCGAGCGCATCACTTCGGAAATGCGCCAAATTTTCTCGGCGTTGAAAGAACCGTTGGTCCTTGTTTCAAAAAAGGGGTTTTCGGTTCTTGCCAACCCTGCCGCCAAAAAACTGCTGGACCTGGACCCGGTGGGGCGTCCGATTGAAAAGGTCGTTGAAAAGCTCAAGCTGACCGGTACCGGCGGCAGACCCGTCACCCTCCACGACCTTCCCGTCAAATACGCCCTTGACGGGTATACCATCATCGGTGAACGCTTCAGTTTTATCGACCGGAACAACATCACCCGTTTTTTCTCGATTTCATCATACCCCCTGATTCTCGACAAGGCAGTACACGGTGCGGTTGTCGTACTGCACGATGAAACCGAACGATCCCCGGACTGCCTGAAATGCGATCTCGCACGCGAAAGCTCGGCCTTGAAAGCCATTTTTGACAGCGCCCCCGAGGCCATCGTGGTGGCGGATGAAAACTGCCGAATCATCATGTCAAACCCGAAGGCCCGGTGGCTTTATGATCAGCAGGATTGGAAGGGTGCGGACGTCCTGATACGGGAACCGGAAGCGCAATATTCAGACGAACCCCCCAACGACATTATCACCCTCCCGCTTGGCCGTACGGTTTTCAGAAAAGAGGTGATCAGTGACTTTGAAATGGCGGTCAACCATCCGGGACGCCCTGTAAAGCATATCCTGGTCAATACGTCTCCGATTCTGGACCCGGACGGCAACACAGCCGGCGGCGTCGGCATATTTCATGATATTACCGAAAGAAAACTCGAGAAACTGGAGCTTCAGCGCACACGCCAGGAGCTTGAAAAACGCGTGGCACTCCGGACCCGCGAACTATCCGAAACGATTGACACATTAAGAGGTGAGATCGAGGAACGGGAACGCATCGAACGCAGACTTCGCTATTCCGAGGCGGCGCTCAAGCGGATATCCAAGAAAATGCTGGACACACTCGAAGCGGACCGGAAAACCATCGCAAAAGAGCTTCATGACTCCATTGGCG
>PUOB01000259.1 GCA_003551985.1 Desulfobacteraceae bacterium
ATTGTCGCCAGCGCCTGCCGGGTGCGGAAAAGGTGCTGCCGGGTTTCCCCGGCCATCCGGGATGCCAGCCCGCGGAGGTCTTCAACGGTGTCGATATCCGCAAGGGGTTGCAGCGCATAAACGGTATTGTGGTTTTGGGCCAGACGTTTGCGGGTGTTTTCATACACGTCCGGCCCGCTCCAGGTCATATCCGCAAATGCCGCCCGGCAGATCCGATTTCCTGAAAATCCCATTAGGTAGTATCCACCATCCATTGCCGGTCCGATAACGGCGTCATGGTTTGCCAGTTGGCAAAAGGCTTCTTCCAGCAGGGTTTCGGTAATCTCCGGGATGTCCGAGCCGATCAGCACGGTTCGCCTAAAGCCGTCCGCGGCTGCGCAGGCAAGGGCATTGACCATGCGTTCTCCCAGGTCCGCGCCCGTTTGGGTAAAGACATGCGGCACGTTTTGCGTCCACTGTGCTGCATGGTGCTCCCAGCCCCGGGGGTGGCCGCAGATTCGAATATTCGCGTCAACGCGGGCGGCGGTCGACAGGATGTCGGACACAAAGGCCCGGTAGAGCAAAAGCGCTTCCGCGTTTCCGATGCGTTCGGCCAGGCGGGTTTTGACAAAGCCTTTTTTCGGCGCTTTTACGAAAACAATGATGCATCGGTCGCCTTGTTCGTTCATTGTGCCCGGCTGCCTTCCCAACTGCCTTCCCGGATGCTTTGCGCCTTGAAAAACCGGCAGGCATTGGTGATGCACTCTTTGTTTCTGCCAACCTGGCGGCAGTCACCCGCGTTTTCGGCCTTCAGCACAACGGAAAGAAGGGTTTTCGAAAGTTCGGCGGTTTTGGAAAGGACGGTGAGGGTTTCCCGCCGGCAGCAGCGGGCCGCCTCGGTTTCTCCGATCGCTTTGGTCATTTCCGCGACCGCCTGGCTGACGATGCGGCGCTTGTCCGCAATGAGCGGATTGGCCCCCAGGATGATGCCCAGGGCGATCCCCGCGCCTGCGGCTGCGCCGCAAACGCCCCAGAACGCGCACGTTCCCCCGGGAATTGCCTTCCCCCGGGCAATGCCGTTGATAATGGCCTCGTCGGCAATAATGCCCCCGGCATTGCGAAAGGCGGCGAGGATGACGCCCGGCACCATGAAATGATGCTCCGGCCCGTGCACGGGAAAGGCCGGGTGCGCGCGGATGGTTTCGGCAAGGGCCATCATGTCGGTTTGATCGGTGACCACGCAGATGCGGCGGACAAACTCCAGAACGCCGGTTCCGTGGCAGGTGTCGCATACAAAGTGGCCGTCCCGGCATACCGCGTTTGCAATGAATTCCCCGGAGCAGAACCGGCAGGTGTTGGGTTCGTCTTTGTCCAGGTACACCAGGGAGTTGCCGCAGACCATGCACCCGGTTGAATGGCGAAGGATTTCAGGGCCGGGAGAAAGGGTGATGTCGGATTTGGTCTTTTTGGACGCTTCTTTGGTTGAAGACGGACCAATGGTGCAGGCGCATGGGTTTTGGGTTTCCGGGTCGGCATAATTTCCCTGCCTGTCGGGCGTGATCACCGGAAGGATAGGGTCGTTTCCGTTAATTGCCCGGCATTCGGCGGCCACGCCCCGGTGCAGGATCCGGCCGTCGTCGGTGATCACCGTGGCAAAGGGGCCGGGATAGACCGTTTCAATGCGGGCATCGGATCCCGGCTTGCCCGCGCTGTAGGTGAGGGAAAAAAAACGGTGGCCGTCTGCCTCCCGGTAAAAAAAACGTTTTTCCAGGCGGATATCGGCAAATCCGGCCGTTTCCAGCACCAAAAGCAGGTAGGGCTGCACCATGGCCCCGGCCAGGCATTCCCCCCGGAGCTTGTCATTGCCGGCAATGCGGGCAGGGACCGGGCGGTCGCAAACCACATCGGCGATCATGATCCGTCCGCCGGGTTTGAGTATCCGCAGGATCTCCGCAAATGTTTGGCGTTTGTTTTCGGACAGGTTGATCACACAGTTGGAGATAACCACGTCCGCGCAGTTGTCGGGCAGGGGGATTTGCTCCAGAAGCCCTTTTTTAAAACGGATGTTGTCGTATCCCAGGTTCCGGCAGACGTCTTTTTTATGCTTATGGGCAAGGACGATCATGGGATCGGACATGTCGATGCCGAATACCGTTCCGCCGGGGCCTGTCCGGCGGGCCGCGATAAAGCATTCCAAGCCCGCGCCCGCACCCAGGTCCACAACCGTGTCGCCGGGGCGGATGTTTGCGTCCAGGACCGGGCTGCCGCACCCGTAGGACCGGATCCGGGCGTTTTGCGGGACGTGGTCCATGCTTGATTCCGGGTAGCACACGGGATTGGCGATCTTTTCATTGACGTTTTTCGCGGCGGTGTCATAGAAATCGCCTGCCACCGTTTTTGCATCGGTCGTGGAAAGCACGCAGTTGGACCGGGTCAGCGCCACGCCGCTGCCGTCCATGCGGCAGCTTTCCACCACATCGCCCATTTTGAGGCGGATCAAGGGGCGATCCCCGGCTGCCGGCAGGCGCTTTGCTTCGCGGGCGATCTGCCAGAGGGCCATGTTCCGGTAAAGCGGCAGGTACGGGTCCCCGTCGATGAAACTGCCGGCGGCGTAGAAGCAATGGTCCGGATCACCGCCGCCGATGATAAACCGCAGGGGATCTGCGGACAAGGTTTTGCTGCCAACAACCGAAAGGCCGCGGATTTCTTCCAACAACGGGCTGTTTTGCCATACATGGGCAATGCCGGCATCGATATGCCCGCATGCCGCGGATGGCTGCCCGATCATGGCCGCCGTGGGATAGACCGTACCGTCCGGGCCTACAGCCACGGCCCGCCATCCGGCATTGCTCAAATCATGGCGGGTGTGGACCGGGGAAAAGACCCGGCCGGCCATGGTTTTGATGTTGTCGATGCCAACGCCCGCGTTTTCGGCTTTCGCATGAGCTTTTTTGAGATTTGAAAAGAGCCTGTCCGGGTCTGTCAGATCCGCTTGTCCGGCGTTTCCGGCAGTAAAAAGCCAGAGGAAATGAATGTCTGAAATGCCGTATCGGGCCGCAAGCCCCACCGCATCATGCATCTGCGCCGCATTGTCACGGGTAACGGCCATGGCCAGGGTTTTATGACATTTCAGGTGCGATGCCCCGGCAAGTGCTTCAGAAAGCCTTTGGAAGCTGCCGGCTCCCCGGATGCGGTCGTGGGCATCCGCCATTCCGTCCATGCTGATTTGCAGAAAAACGCGCTCTGCCGGCAAAGATGACAGCAGGCCCGTGACATTATCCAGCCGCATGCCGTTGGTCAGGATCACCAGGGTCGTATCCGGCCGGTCTGCGACAATCATCCGGCAGATGGCCTCAAAATCCGGATGCATCATGGGTTCGCCGCCCGTGAGGTAAAACGTGCGCGCGCCCGCTTCATGAACTTCCGCGACCACCCGGCCGATCTGCGCAAGTGAAAGGGCCTGCCGGGATCGGGGCGAGCATGAAAACAGGCAGTGCCTGCAGGCCAGGTTGCAGTGGTCCGTGATATGGAGCCAGCATTCATCGAGGTGCGACAGCGTCAGGTGTTCCCGCCTCCCATTGTACCCACCGGGCGCAGGCGCGGGAAGGGCGGCTAAAAACCGCTGGCGTGCGGCGATGTCCGATGCACTGCCGCCGTGCTCAGCCACCTGGCCGCAAAGCAGGCGGTCTCCCGCCGCGTTGGGCACAAACCAGTCCGGCCCGTCCGGGTCCACATATATGGGGGTATCTTCGAAGACCAGTCGGGAAAAGCGTTTGGGGTCAAATGTGTTGTTCATTTTGTATCCCATCTTTTCTTTTAGAGCCAAATAGAGCAGGGTAGCAAAATCGGAATCCGTATTTATTTTTGAAAACAGGCCTCGCACTTCTAAATA
>PUOB01000103.1 GCA_003551985.1 Desulfobacteraceae bacterium
CCGCATGGAAATACCCATCTCCACGCTTTGCAGGTAGTAGTTCTCAACCGCTTCGGGGCTGAGGTTCAACTGCTTTGAAAGGTGCTGCGTCATGCGTTCCATGTCGACCTCGCCGTTGGTCAGAAACTCGGACCTCGACTCCTCCCACGCCCTCAATACCAGCCGCTCTTCGAGATCAAGAACAATATCGGTCGCCTTGACCTGCCAGAAGCGGTTCTGCGCATCGCCGGTGATGCCCCCGCCATCCGGCGCGTATTCGGCCACGGCGGTAAAATGCTCCCTGCAGCCGATGCCGGCGATGGGGGTTATGGCCACCTGGATGTAGTCGGCGCCGGTATCCCGCTGTACATCGACCGCGGCCCGGATGGCGGTATGGGCCCTTGCGGTAAAGCGTTCCGCATCCGATGCGATGCAAAGCGCAATACGGGTCCGCCCGTAGCCGGCCGAGAAATCCTGTTTGTCGACCACGGTATATGAGCGGGCCTGGGAAAAATCCGGTATCCGTCCGTCCGGCTGCCCGGCATAAGCCCCGCCGGTAAAGGCATGAAACGCCAATACCATGAAGATCGCCGTGATGGTTCGCGTCACTTTCATATCCTTCTTGGATTTTGCCCCATCCATTACATTGGCGGTTCCGTAAAAAGCGGGTTCCCGCAGCCCCGGCGCGCCCTGTGGCAACCGTGGGGGCGAACCATCTTTCGCCCCCACGGATTTACACGCCTGTCTGATTGATTAACCGATTTTAAGGGTAAAATCAAGCCTCGCCTGCCCTTGACCGCCGGGGGTATATGGCGCCGGGGAATATTGACACAAAAACGGATTGATGCGATGTTGATATTATTGAAATCGAAATATAAAAAACCCGATTTCGATTGCGATTGCGATTTCGATTTCGAAGAAAGGCAATGCTGTGGTTACGTAAACGTTTATAAGCAAGGAGAAACCGATGCCGGAAACCCAGGCCCCCAAACGCCCCATATGGTTTGATACGGATTCAGGGTGTGTTCATATTATTGATCAGCGGAAGTTGCCGCGGGAAATGGTTATTGAAGCGCTTGAGACCGTGGATGAAACGATTTTTGCCATCGGGTCGCTGATGGTCCGGGGTGCTCCCCTGATTGGGGTTACAGGTGCTTACGGCCTGTATCTGGCTGCCAAAAATGCGAAAACGGATTTCCCTTCCGATGACTATCTCATCCGGGAGGCCCGGCGCATCAAGGACGCCAGGCCCACCGCCGTCAACCTGGCGTGGGCCGTGGACCGGGCCCTTGCCGTTATCCTGGCCCGGGAGACGGGGCAGGCCCGAATCGATGCCGCAAAAAACGAGGCGGCTGCCATTGCCGAAGAGGAAGCGGCGAACTCCCGGAACATCGGCTTGCACGGGCTGACCCTTATAGAGCAATTGTCGGCTGAAAAAGGGGGCGCCCGGGTCAATATCCTGACCCATTGCAACGCCGGCCGGCTGGCCTGCATCGAGCTTGGCACTGCGACCGCGCCTGTTTACGCAGCCCATGAAAAAGGCATCGGTGTTCATGTCTGGGTGGATGAGACCCGCCCGTTAAACCAGGGGAGCTGCCTGACCGCCTGGGAACTCGGCATGGAAAACGTTCCCCATACCGTGATTGCCGATAACACGGGCGGCCATCTCATGCAGCACGGCATGGTGGATATCGTGATCGTGGGATCCGACCGCTCGACCCTTACCGGCGACGTGGCCAACAAGATCGGCACGTACCTGAAGGCCCTTGCCGCCCGTGACAATAATGTGCCGTTTTACGTGGCGCTGCCGTCGTCAACCTTCGACCGCCATATCCGCGACGGTGTCCGGGACATACCCATTGAGCAGCGGGATCCCGACGAAGTCCGCTACATGCCGGGGTGCGCCAGAACCGATACGAATCTTTTGGTGCCAAAGAATTCGACCGCCGCCAATTATGCGTTTGACGTCACGCCGGCGCGCCTGGTGACCGGTTTCATAACGGAGCGCGGCATCTGTCGGGCCGAGGAATCCGCGATCCGCGCCATGCTCGATGAAAACCCTTGACTTTTAAGGCGCCGGAAGATTAAACAGTGCCTATGCTGACGGATCTTGAGAAGAAAGTGATTTCGATCATCCAGGGGGATATCCCCGTTTCGGAGCGCCCATATAAAGAGATCGGTGAAAAAATAGGGGTTGATGAGCAGACCGTCCTGTCGGTCATGCGCGACCTTTCCGACCGGGGGCTTATCCGGCGCTACGGGGCGACCCTTCGCCATCAGAAGTCCGGGTTTACCGCCAACGTCATGGTGGCCTGGCAGGTGGACGAGGACCGCATCCACGACGTGGGGCGCCGGATGGCGGAGCACGAGGCCATTTCCCACTGCTACCGGCGCGATCCGGCTGAGAAGTGGCCGTACAATCTTTATACCATGATTCATGCCCGGGACAAGGCGTCCTGCCATGAAATCGCCCGGGAACTGATGGAACAAAACGGCGTTAAAGACTATACCATGCTGTTTTCGGAAAAAGAGCTGAAAAAGACGTCAATGGTCTATTTCGAGGATGAATTGGAAATGGATGAATAACAGCCGACCATTTTCCTGCCGTATATAATGCCCCAACCCCCCCATATTTTATGCATCAATCCGTGGATTCACGATTTCGCGGCCCATGACTTCTGGGCCAACCCATTGGGCTTGCTGTATATCGCCGCCATTTTGCGAAGCCATGGACTGCTTGTCTCCTACATCGACTGCCTGGACCGGTTTCACCCGAAACGATCGCACCCGGCGCGTCCGGGTTATTCGGCGGACGGGCGGGGGGCTTACCGGAAAACGCCGATACCCAAACCGTTGTCCCTGGCGGATGTGCCCGCAACGTTTTCCCGGTACGGTATCGCGCCCGGGTGGTTCGAGGCGGACCTGAGGGCCGCGGGCAGGCCCGATCTTGTGCTGATAACCGCGCATATGACGTATTGGTATACCGGCGTGGCGGAAACCATCGCCATGGTGAAAACGGTTTTTCCGAAAACGCCGGTGGTGCTGGGCGGGATTTATGCCTCGCTCATGCCGGCGCATGCGCGGGCGCACACGGGCGCCGACGAAGTGGCTCCCGGCGCCGGCGAGGACGCGGTTTTCAGGCTGCTGGAAAAATATACCGGTCTTTCACTGCAGCCGACTTTCGATACCCGCGATATGAATGCGTTCCCGTATCCGGCCCTTGATTTGCAGCGGGAGATTCCCTGCGCGCCGGTGCTCACCGCCAGGGGGTGCCCCAACCGGTGCGCCTACTGCGCCTCGTATTTCCTGCAGCCGCGGCGCATGGTCCGGCGCCCGGAACATACGGCCGCGGAAATCGTGTACTGGCATGAACATTTCGGGGTTCGCAACATTGCATTTTACGACGACGCCCTGCTCGAGGATGCCGAATACAATGCCATACCGTTGTTTGAGCGGCTTGCAGCCATGAAAAAGGACCTTGCCTTTCATACGCCCAATGCGATCCACGTCCGTGCGGTGACCCCGAAGATCGCAACGCTGATGCATAAAGCGGGGTTTGAAAACATTCGCTTAGGCCTTGAAACCGCCGAAGATAAAGGCCGGGACATGGACGACAAGGTCCGCCGCGAGGAGTTTGTCTGTGCTGCCCGCTTCCTGCTGGATGCGGGATTTGATGCCGGACAGGTCGGGGCCAACCTGCTGGTGGGGCTCCCGGGGCAGGATCTGCGTACGGTGGAAGCGTCCATCGATTTCGTCGGCAAAACCGGCCTGAGACCGCTGCTGACCTACTATGCGCCGATTCCCCATACCCGGATGTGGGAGGCGGCCTGCGCCGCCTCCCGGTATGACCTCA
>PUOB01000066.1 GCA_003551985.1 Desulfobacteraceae bacterium
AGGCTTTCAGGGAGCGTCGTCTTAGCCTCGATCATATTAATGGAGCCGATAATAATCATCAGGTAGTTGTTGAAATCATGGGCAACCCCCCCGGCAAGGGTGCCTATGGCCTCCATCTTCTGGGATTGGATCAACTGCGCCTGGGCAAGCTCTTTTTCCGCCCGGGCTTTTTTAAGGTCCGTCACGTCCGTAACAATCGCAAAAAACCCCGTAAACGCATCTTCTTCATTATAGAGCGTCTTGGGCGAGACGATCAGGGAGATATGCCGGGACGCCTTGCCGATGGCGTCAATTTCAAACAAGTGGCGATTCAGGGCCATCCAGTAATCACTTATCTGATCGGCAATCTTTTGCCAGTTGCCCTCATCCACAAAATCAGAAACCGGCCGGCCGACGATTTCCGCTGCCGTATAACCGAATATCCGGCAAAGCGCTTTATTGACATAGAGAATGTGAAGCTGCGGATCCATAAGAACCAATCCGTCGCTCATGGTTTCAATCAGCTTCTGGTATTCCTCGCGCTGTTTTTGCGCCTGCTTTTCAGCAGCGGCAATGCCTTCGAAGAAAATGGCGTTTTCAAGGCAGTTTGCGGCCTGGGTGGACAGCAGCGTAACCATATCCCGGCGCTGGGGGGTAAAAGCATAGGGGACGAGGTTGTTTTCCATATAAATCAGCCCGATCGTCTGCTGCTGACGGACAAGGGGGATGCAGAGCACCGAGCGCACGGCATTGTCGCGAATATGCGGATCGCCGGAAAAACGGCCGGCCTTTCGGGCATCATCAAGCACAAGGGGTTCGCCGCTTCGCCGGACATAATTGACAACGCCGGAGGACAACTCATTGCTGTCCTCAACGGGCATGGACGGCAAAACAGCAATATCTGCGGCATTGATATCCGCCCGGGCCTCGATTACAAAACGGCCATCTCTGTTGAGAATGAGAAACGCCTTTTCAGCCCCGGAGCTTTCGATAATGACCCGCATCAATGCCTGAAGCAATTTTTCCAGGTGAATTTCATTTGAAATCGCCTGGGACATCTTCATCATGGCATTGATGTCAAGTCCGCTTTCACTGTCGGCGGATGAAGGCGACGCTGCGCTATCACCCGATTGAAACGCCCCTGTTTCTCCGGGTGTCGATTCAAGGAGGCGGCCGTATTTTTCCTCAAGTTGGCGCACCTTGGCATGGGCCCCCCATTTCCTGTACAAGCCATGGGCGCGGGCCATATGGGAAGCGGCAAAATCCTCGATGCCCTTTTCAATATAAAACCGGCCGAAGCATTCACAGGCAAGGGCGGCTTCCTGGACGTATGCGTTTTCCAGGGCTCCCTGGACGGCCTGTTTGTAATAGAAAACGGCGTCTTTGTCTTTCCCCCTGACCCTCGCCCATTCCGCCGCCACAAGGTGTTGCTTGTGAAGAAAATTGGCCGGCGCATGGTGGGCCCATTGTTTCAGTTTTTTCTGGTTTAAACGAATCCTGAAAAACAGTTTTTGCCGCAGCATCGGATTGGCTTGGGGGACATAGGCGATTCGGACGAGAGCGTCGTAAAAATATGAAACCCCATACATCAGCGCCCCGATTACACCGGTATTTGCTGCGGTCATGCGCATGGCGGCATCAAGGGCGGCCGCATAGTCCCCAAAAAGATAGTTCAGCACCGCTTTGTTAAAGAACAAATGAAAAAGCGTCGTCTGGTCACCGGCCTTCTCGTGGATCGGCATCATATCGGTTTCATTATAGGCGCTGCCGATCAGCTTGACGACCTCGCGGTTCTCATGGCGCAGATTGCGTACCTTCTGGTGGAAGAGACTGGCCACATAAAGGTTGGATATCTGGCCGAGACGGCTTAAAGTGTCTCTGTTTTTAGCCAATGCCGCATCCAACGCTTCCAGGGGGGTGCCCAGAAGATAGAGAAGATCTCCGTGAACCATCAACGCGTGCCCGGCAAATTCGATATCACCATGCTCCATGCCGCTTTGAAACGCTTCCATGAGCGGGTCCATGACATTGACGGCGTGTTCCTTCCAGTGCCGGACAAAAGTATTGACCACCATCAAGGTACGCGCCCTGTATTGCGGGGCATTCATTTCAGCCAGCAGTGAAATCGCCATTTCCCCGAACGCGTAGCCCTTGTCTATCCGGCCAAGCGTGCACAGGATCAACCCGTACCCGGCGTATACATAAGGCGAAAATCCCGTGTTGCCATGCTTTAAAAATATCCGTACCAGCCGGCATATGACAATCGGCAGCAGTTTCGGGGCGGTCCAGTACACCGTGGATGTAATCGTGGCCATTACATCCACCTGGGCCTGTATCGTTTGATCGCTCATTATGGGCAGATCCAGAAGATCCGAGGGTTGTCTGCCCTTAAGGGCCAGGCGGGTCCTGGCCAACTCTATAAGAATATGAGCCATTGAAGGCGTTTTGGGAAATGACACGCCAAGCGACTGCAACAGCGAAAGCCCTGATTCGACAGCTTTGTCAAGGCGGTTTTGGGCCATCAGGGCATTGATTCTGACAATTTGCCCTTTTACCTGGTCATTGACGGATCGGGCATAATTAATGACCTCTCCGCTCAGGCGATCCATCGTTTCATAGTCGAGGTTCAGGTAGGCGGCTTCAGCGCAGCTGTTGTGCAGCCAGAGGGAAAGGTCGTAATGGGTCTTCCAGAAAGACCGGCCGCCCCGGTTGATACCGGCGGTTTGGAGCAGCTCAACCCCGGTCTGAAAATAGTGGAAAGCCGCTTCAAATGCCCCGGAGGACATCGCCTTTTCCCCGGCCTGGCCGTTTAGCCGGGCCGCCCGGAGCTGCTGCACGGCGGATGGGATGTGGTCTCGGGCAATATTGAGGTGGCCTGCGATATCGTTCACATGTTCGTCGATCTTTGCAGGCGGGGAATAGTCCAGCAGATATGCGCCGATGGTATAATGAATCTGTTTTTTTTGGTCTTCGGAAATAAGGCGATAAACCGCTTCGCGTATCCGGTCATGGCTGAAAATGCCGATATCTCCTTTAAAACGGATCAATCCTTCCGCTTCGGCGGTCGCCAGGTCGGCCACAACGGCACTCAGAGGTTTGCCATGGCACGCCGCAACGACCAACAGGTCAAACCGACTGCCGCAGCACGCGCAAACCCGCAGGATCTCACGGGTGTCATTCGGCAGCCGGGAAACCTTCTCCGCCATGAAGTCCACCACGTTATCCGTCACCTGGAAATCGGCCACTTTTTCAATATCCCATTGAAACCCGGATTCCGGCTCAAGAAACAGGATATTCCTGTCGTAGAGAATTTTCAAAAACTGGTGGATGAAAAACGGATTGCCATGGGCTTTCTGGTGGACAATGCCGGAAAGATCGCTTGAGTCCGATGGATCACAGCGTAACACATGCGAGACCAGATCGTTGACATGCGCAACCGACAGAGGCGGCAGGGAAACGGCATTGATCGCCGCCCCCCGCTTCCCGGCATCGTCAAGGATTAAAGGAAGCGGGTGAGCGGCGTCCACCTCGCCGTCCCGATAGGCGCCGATAATCAGCAGGTGACTGACTTCCGGCGCCAGGGCCAGCATCCGAAGAAAATCCAGGCTCGCCGGGTCCGCCCATTGCAGGTCGTCCATGAAAATGACCAGCGGGTTTGTCTTTGCAGCGCAGGCCCGGACAAATTCCCTGAACACGAAATTGAACCGTATCCTGGCCTCTTCCGGCCCGAGGAGCGGAATCGCCGGCTGCTTCCCGATTATGTACCCGAACTCAGGGATGAACTCCGTCAGCAGCGTTGCATTGATCCCCACGGCCGAAAGGATCCGCTCTTTCCATGC
>PUOB01000245.1 GCA_003551985.1 Desulfobacteraceae bacterium
CCCGCTGGGTAAAGAGGTATTCATTGATCGCCTGGAGGTAATGCTCGGCATGAGCCTTAAGCCTAAAAAACCGGGCCGCAAGCCGAAGGACTCGAAATAGGTATGGTGTCCCCGGAATTCGAAGGACTCGAAATAGGTATGGTGTCCCCGGAATTCAGGAATTCAGGAATTCAAGGCTCCGGAATTACAATACGGATATTAATATTTCCACCAAAGCCGGATCGAACTGGGTTCCGGAACATCTTTTCAGTTCAGCAATGATTTTTTCTTCCGGCATCGCTTGTTTATACGGCCTGCCGTTGGCCATCACCTCGTAGGCATCGGCAATTGACGTAATGCGTGCCAGCAGCGAGATGTCTTTTCCCTGCAATCCATTCGGGTATCCCCGACCGTCCCATCGTTCGTGGTGGGCAAGGATATCATCCGCCAGATGGGCAAATTCCACCGTTGCGCGGGCGGTCCTGTATCCCATCTCCGGGTGATTTTTTATCACCTCCCATTCATCGTCTGTCAACGGTTCCTTTTTGGTCAGTATCTCCCCGGGAAGGTTTATTTTTCCGATATCGTGCAACGTGATCAACAGTTTTAACCGGCTCTGCTCTGAATCGGAAAGCCCCGCTTTTTCGGCGATTTTTAAGGCCACATTCTGCATGTTCCTTGTATGTTCTTCCGTCTCGAAGCTTTTGTCTCTCAGGGTTTTGAGCAATGCGCTGAGAATATTACCCCTGTCGCTTCGCACCTGGGCAAACTTATGCTGATACATGGAATCTTCAGCCTCTTTCAATGTCGATTTCATGCCTTTTTCCGTGCTGTCCATAACCGAAAGGCCCAGGGCCATGGAAAGCTGCACATTTTCCACGTAGGCTTCCCGGCACTTGTCCTTTATCCTTTTACACACGGCCGCCTCATCATCTGTCCGGATTTGCGGCAGAAGAATGACAAATTCATCGCCGCCCCATCGGGCGATGATATCTTCTTTCCGGCAGGATTTTCGCAGAACGGTTGCCGCCGCATTCAGCATCTCGTCTCCTGCGGCATGGCCGTACGTGTCGTTGACGAGCTTGAGGCCGTTTAAATCAACCATGATAACGCCGATTGGCAGCTGTCTTTCGGTGTTCAGCCGCTTCATTTCTTCTTCCAGGTAGGCGCGGTTATAAAGTCCTGTAAGGCTGTCATGGAAGCTGAGGTAGTGAATCTTTTCATCGGCTTTTTTCCGGTCGGTGATGTCGCTCAGCGTGATGCGAAACACGGTTTCGCCGCTTTCGTCGTGCGCCACGGTCGCATCCAGGCGCACCCATACATTGTGATTGTCCGCCCTGATCATCCGAAGCTCGCATGACTGGGGTTCCGCGGTTTCAAAGAGACGTTTGCGGTGCAGATAGAAGATATCCTGGTCTTCCTTCCGGATGAACCGGGAGACCGGCTGGTTGACCATCTCATTTCTCGATACATTGAGCAATTCGGCGGCGGTGAGGTTGGTCTCCAGTATCAGCCCCTTTTCGCTGATCGTGCAGTAGCCGACAGGAGCCAGGTCGTAGAGGTCGAAATAGCGCGCCCGGGATGCATCCAGTTCCGCCTGGGCGCGACGCAACTCGTCATTTTGCAGTTCCAGTTCGATCTGGTGAACCTGCAATTCGTGGAGCATCTGCCGGGTTTCTTCGGGTGACAGATCCATAAGGTCTTTTGCCACCGGTGCGGTGCTTTGCCGGAGTTTATACTCGGCCCGCTTGCGCAGCTCTAAAACACCCCTGGATAAAGTTTTGCTTCTGGCCATGCTGATTTCCTTTAGTCCTTCCTGCCCTCCAAAAGCAGGAGCGCGCCGCCAATAACAATCGCTCCGGCACCCGCCCAAACCGGTACATTGACCGTCTCCCTGTCCTTGACCGACAGCTCGATCGGTCCCAGTTTCGCATCATGGGAGCCCCTGGTGTAGGTAAAACCGCCGTACGCCAACCCAAGGACGCCGGCCACAATCAACACGATTGCCGCAAGTCTGATTACGTTCATTTCACCCCCCCTTGTTAATCGCTACAAGCGCCGTCCTTGAATGACACGAAGCAGGATCACCACCACCGCGATGACCAAAAGGACATGAATGAGCCCGCCCATGGTGTTTGCGGTGACGAAACCCAAGAGCCAGAGGACAACCAATACAATCGCAATGGTCTCAAGCATTTTCTTCTCCCGTATTAATCGCCCGTTGGCGACGCTTTATTAGAACCTATCTCAAAATTGTCTTTCGGCCCAATATCTTTGTTGGCGTTTTATTTCAAATCCTCGAAATACTCCAGTATGTCTGTGGTTTGAAATAAGATGGCGCCGCGATCTTGAACCGAATACGAATTTTGAGATGGGCTCTACACTCTGCTGAAGGCGCGGCGCCATCGGGCGCTATGATCCTTAGAATTTAAAACCGATTCCGACCGTATACACAAACCGTCCGTCGTCAAAATTGTCATCCAGGTCTCTGGCATTTTTGGAAAGGACCTGATACTCAATGCCTGTAAGGATAAATGTCGTATGGTTGACAAAAAATTTGATGCCGCCTTCCGGTCCTGCGATAAACTGATCTCTGACCGCATCCCCGTATAAATAGCCGATATTGGCGCCAAGGTACGGATACCACCATCCTATATCAAAGTTGTAAACAAGCGATACGCGGGTGGAAGCATTCCAGGTGTCTCCCCTTGGGAGATCTGCATATGCAATTCCCTGGCGCAGAATCGTTTCTACGTTCGGGGTCAGGAAATATCCCAGACCGGCTTCCATACTAAATACCGTGCCATCAAAGCTTTCATCGCTTGAGCCGCTTCCGCCCAGCATCAATTCATAGTCCCCTGTATTGTATGCCATGGCGGACGGCGCAAAAAGTAACATGAACAGTGCGATCATCGTAATAATCTGTTTTTTCATTTTAAAGCCCTCCTTAAGTTGTAAATGGAAAATGGGTTCGCGTTCGTGATTGGATAAAATATTAAATATGACTTATTATCGTTTGGATGCGACGCCTCCTTTTCTCCTTTTTGACTTTTGGGTCCGCATCGAGGCTACTGACCCATGTGCTTTTTGACATCGCCTACTTTTTCCTGCACTTTGCCGGCGGCATTTTCCGCCTTGCCCTCGCCTTCCAGTTCAGAATTTCCGGTCACTTTTCCGGCAATCTCCCTGGCTTTGCCTTTCACCTGGTTCAATCTTCCTTTGGCCTTATCTTTTGTGCTTGGTTTCATTGTATTTCCCCCTTCAGGATTCGCCTTGGCCGGCGAATCGGATTGTAATATGATTTTTCCGAATCTTGCGTCAGAAACCTGTCTGACTTGTAATAGAAGGTAACGACTCGTTTCTGCCTGTCGATCAGGCATTATCATATTCTTTTGTAGGACAGTGCCCTACATCGCATAGGCCGTGTCCATTTAGACGCGGTATGCATTACCCCATGAACACCTGGACGTCGTATCGCCGGTTTTCATCCAGAAGGGGGATATCCTTGCCGGCCAGGACTTCGCCTTGGAGAAGAATCTGCTCGATACCCCTGTTGACGCCTTTGGGGTTTAAGACGTGAATATGGTAAATCGAGTCTCCATGGCGATAGGTCACTTTGAATCCGGGCCAGGCCTTTGGGATGCAGGGTGAGATGCGAAGAACATTTCCCCGGCGGCGAAATCCTAATATCGCTTCCAGGCCAAGGCGGTACATCCAGTTCCCCGATCCGGTATACCAGGTCCACCCGCCGCGTCCGGTATGGGGGGGCATACTGTAGACATCGGCCGCGATGACATAAGGCTCAACCCGGTACCGTGAAACCTTTTCCGGGGTATCACCGTGGTAGATGGGGTTTAACATCCTGAAAAGCGCTTCGCTCCGGTCGCCCTGGCCCAATTCGGCAAAAGCCCAAACGGCCCAGGTCGCCGCATGGGTATATTGTCCGCCGTTTTCCCGGATGCCCGGCGGATATCCTTTGATGTATCCGGGATCACGCGCGGACGTGTCGAAAGGCGGCGTAAAAAGCCGGATCAATTGATCCACCGGCTTGACGAGCCGCTTTGCGACGGCCTCCATGGCCCGTTCCGCACGGGAAAAATCCGTTGTTCCCCCCGAGAGAACGGCCCAGGACTGCGCGATGGAGTCGATCCGGCACTCGTCGGATTGAGACGATCCAAGCGGTACGCCGTCATCGTAAAATCCGCGCAGGTACCACTGCCCGTCCCAGCCGGACGCCTCGATGCGATGATGCAGTTCCCGGGACATGCCGGTAAACGTATCCGCCTGCTCGCCCTGGTTCATCTGCCGGCAGATATCCGCAAAATCGATTAAGGTTGCGCGCAGAAACCAGCCCAGCCAGACGCTTTCGCCTTTTCCGCCAATACCGACCCGGTTCATGCCGTCGTTCCAGTCGCCGGCGCCGATCAGGGGCATCCCGTGAGCGCCCTGGGTGGCGGCTTTCCGGATGGCCCGCAGGCAATGCTCATACAGACTGAAGCCTTCGACGGTGCGTTCATAATGGCCGTATCTTTCTTCCTCATCCGGTTCCAGCGCCTTTGCCTGCAAGAAAGGAATCCGCTCCGACAAGACGGAAACATCGCCGGTGGTTTTCACGTAATGGGCGGTCACATAGGGCAGCCACAGCAGGTCGTCGGTCATACGGGTGCGCACCCCGCGTCCGGACGGCGGGTGCCACCAGTGCAGGACATCGCCTTCTGCGAACTGGTGCCGGGCGGCAAGCAGGATGTGCTCCCGGGCGATTTCCGGCCGTTGGTGTAAAATGCCCATAACATCCTGCAGTTGATCCCGGAAACCAAATGCGCCGCTCGACTGGTAGAGTGCCGAGCGCCCCCAGATGCGGCAGGAAAGATTCTGGTAAACCAGCCATCGGTTGAGCATCAGATCCATGCCTGCATCCGGCGTTTCAACCGTCACAGATCCCAAAAGCGAATCCCAGAATTCCGCTGTCTCCCGCCATGCCGCATCGATGCGCCCCGGCACCCGGTATTCGGCTGCAAGCCGCCGGGCATCTTCCCGGTCTGCGCCTTGTCCCAACAGAAAACAGACTTCCTGGACTTCTCCGGGGGGGAGATTGAGATGTACCTGGACCGCGCCGCACGGGTCGATTCCCGCAGTGGTGTCATTGGCCAGGCCGATACGTCCGAGAGCGGCCGGGTGCCGGTAGTCTCCCATGCGTCCAAGGAACTCGGATCGGCTCCCGGTAAATCCGTGAAGGGGTCTGTCTGCCGAGAGGAAGGCCACGCGGTCGCCGAATTCTGTATTGTAGGTATTTCTTGCAAACAGGGCCTCTCCCTCGTTGTCATAATCCGTTACAATGAAAGGCTGCATGCCTTCGCGCTCCGGGCCGAGCACCCATTCCGCATAATAGGTGGCCGTTATGCGGCGCATCCGTCCGCTGCTGTTCTCCAGGCGGAGGCAGATGAGCTTTACCGGATCGGAAACAGGCGTAAAAAGCCGCATCTGCTGGCAAATACCATGGCTGTGGTGTTCAAATACAGTGTAGCCGGCACCGTGCCGGACCAGGTGGGGCTCGGGTTCTCCGGCTGGCAGCGGTGTCGGCGACCATATCCTGGCAGTTTCTTCATCGCGCAGGTAGAGGGCCTCTGCCGGGGGATCGGAAACAGGGTCATTGTGCCAGGGGGTCAGCCGGTTTTCGCCGCTGTTGACGGCCCAGGTATTGCCGGATCCGCTCTCTGATACCGTAAAGCCAAACAGCGGATTGGCAATCACGTTGATCCAGGGGGCGGGAGGCATTCGGCCGGGGGGCAGATAAATCGCATACTCGCGGCCGTCCGGCATGAATCCGCCCAGTTCGTTATCAAACAGAAGACCTGCCGGTCGTGGAAGCGGGGGCGCAGGCGCCGGCTCTTCAGCAGGGGTGGGTGCCGGGGTGTAGTCCGGAAGCGGCGGCATCGGTGGCGTGTCAATGCCGGCCAGTTGATCGGCCAGCGGCCCTTTTTCCGCATCCAGTATCGCCATTGCCGCGGTGTCTATCAGCACGCGGTCCGCTTCTTCCATCTGATCGGCATTCAGGATAAAGATGCCGCCCCGCCGGTTTAGCCATTGAGCGCTGTTGGTGCGCTGCATGAGGCGATGCAGCTGCCCCTGTACTTCCTGCGCGTATCCGCTTTCCTTCATGTTGACAATGACCCAATCGATTATAAAGCCGCGTTTGCGCCAGTATGTATAGGCCCGAAGCAGCTCCTGGACAAAGGGCATTTCCTCTTCGCTTGAGATGCGAACCAGAAGGATGGGGTTGTCACCGGATATGGCGTGCGGCCACAGCCCCGGCTGCCCCCTGGTATTGGCCGATAATGTTTTGGGATCGGCCCGCAGCGCTGGATGCGGATAGAGCATCACCGAAAGAAGCTTCCCGATGGCGGCCAGATCCGGGCTGGAAAGCTCCAACTGCCGGAGTTCCGACCGAATTTTCGTTTCAGCCGCCGAAAATGCCTGATTCACGGCCGACAGGTTCTGGTAGCGTTTCGCTGTTTCCATGGCCAGCTTCCGCGAATTTGAAGCCAGGGTAAACCATGCGATCTGGATTTTTTCATTGGGTTTCAGTTCGATCGCCTGGCCAAGACACATGATGGGATCAAGTGTTGCCTGGCTGGGCTCGCCCGTACCGGCAATGTTTTGAGGCCAGATGGGATCGCGGGCCGTCCGACCCCTTCCCAGAAACCGGAGCCGGCTGGTTTCATAGGCGCCTGTGGCGTTTGCACCTTCCGGGAGGATAAGACCGTGGATCAGGAAAATCGGGGACTCGTCCGCCGAGCGTGGGCGGCGCCTGAAGAAAAGCCCGTTTATTTCTTCCAGAAACCGGCTTTCAATAAACAGTTTGTTGAAAGCCGGATGGCGTTTATCGATCTCCGGCGGGGCGAGGACGACCTCCCCGTAGCTGGCGACAAACAAGCGGCGTTTTCGATGGCTCGGATTGGTGATGGTGAGCCGGCGAATCTCCATTGCATCACCCGGCGGCACGGTGATTTCAGTGTGCAGGACAATGTCGTGACATTCCGTTCGAAAATCGGCTTTATGGGGCGAAAAACGGGCTTCGGATTTCCTTGAATCCTTGCCGGCAGGCTGATAGGCGGCAGACCAGAGCGTGCCGCTTTCCTGATCGCATACGTAGATAAAGGTTCCCCGGTTGTCGAGGGTGGTGTCGGCGCGCCACCGGGTCACGGCGGTTTTCTCCCACATGCTGAAACCGGCTCCGGCACTGGTGATAAACGATCGGAAGTGGCCGTTGGAGAGCAGATGGACATGCGGGAAGGGGGAATGGATGGGCACGGACCAGGAATTCATCTCGATTTTCTGCTTTTCCGCCATCCGCCGAACGGCCCCCGTTTCCGGAAGTTTTTCAATCGGCGCCTGATTCGACAGTTTCTCCTGCAGCAGCAACTCGACGCTTTGAATCCGAACATCGCTGTGGAATCGGTTGATCATTTTTTCATCGGTGAGGTAATTGGCCAAAGACAGCAAGATCATACCCTGATGGTGGCTGTAAAAGGAACGGATAACGGCTTGCTTTTCTCCCATTGTCAGCCGCGGCGGCGTATAATCTATGGCCTCGTAGAAGCCGTAAATGCCCAGCGCATCTTGCCTGGTAAGGGCGGCAATGTTGTCCAGGACGGCCCGGGGCCGGATTGGCAGCGCCAGCAGGGACGCATAAGGGGCGATGACCAGATCCTCCTCCAAACCCCGGCTAAGTCCCAGGCCCGGCACCCCGAAAGCCCGGTATTGGTAGTGCATATCCGCGTTGAATCGGTAGTACGCGGATTCGGAAACACCCCATGGCACGTTTTTCTGTTTTCCGAAATCGATCTGGCGGTCTACCGCGGCCCGGGCGCTTTGTCCCAGAAGGGTGGCCGGATGCTCCCGCATCAGCAGCACCGGCATGAGGTATTCAAACATGCTTCCGCTCCAGGAAAGCAGGTGTCGTGTGTTATCCATCCTGGTCATCGGACGGGACAGATGCAGCCAATGGCTCTGTGGGACATCTCCCTTTGCAATGGCCACCAGGCTTGCGATGCGCGCCTCCGAAGCCAGCAGATCGTAATGGTTTGCGTCCAGGGCGCCTGCGTCCACGTTGTAGCCGATACGAAAGAGCTGCCGTCGGGGATTGAACAGAAACGTGAAATCCATGGCTGCCATCATCGATTCAGCCTGGTGACCGATTTCCATGAAATCCGACAGGATATGCCTGGCGTTTTGCTGCGCCGACAGGAGCCCCGCCTCGAGTTGGGCGCACCACGCCATGGCCTGGTCGCGATCCTCCGTGGCCGGCATGGCTTGCAATGCCTTTTGCAGCCGGGCAAGGCGCTTCAGTGCTGACTTGCAAATTCCATCTACCTCATCGATGTCCGGCATAAGGGGAAGTGAGCTCTTCAGCCCATTCCATGCCTCGGCTGCCGGGGTATGCCCGGTTTGCAACATTGCAGGTGCATCATCGATCATCGAAAGCCAGGGGACGAGTTTGAGGATTTCCCGCCGCGCATTGCGCAACTGGTAATGAATTCGTTGGGTCCAGAGGCGCAGGCTGTTCAAGTCGCCTGCATTCAGGAGATGCCCTTTGGTTTCCACCATGTCCGCCAGGCGTCGATCCAGTTCCGGGAGATCATTTTTCTCCAGCTGATGCAGCAGGGATACCCACTGCTTCGGTTCGTCCCGAACGGCCAGTACATGGCTTCGGATATGGTCCCATTGGGATTGTACCGGACTGACAGCCTCGGAGGCATCCTTTTTAAAATGCACCACGATATCGTCCAATACATCAAGGGTGTCGAGAAGGCCCTGCCACCGTTGCCAGCGCAATATCTTGGCGTTTTGCAAGCCGATGCATCCCTCGCGAAGGGCCATGAGGCAGGCGGCCAGATTGCCGCTGTCGACCGTGGACACGTATCGGGGCTGAAGGGGCTGGAGGCTGCGGGTTTCGTACCAGTTGAGAAAATGACCACGATGCTGCTCCAGTTTTTCCATTGCATCCATGGTGTTGCGCAAACGGGCGCAGAGCAGCGGGAGACCGATATATCCCAGGTCGTAAGCGGACAGGGTAGACAACAACAAAAGCCCGATATTGGTGGGGGAGGTCCGGTGCGCCACAAGCCCCAGAGGCGATTCCTGAAAATGGTCCGGTGGAAGCCAGTAATCGTCAGGACCCACAAACCGCTCGAAGAAAAACCAGGTGCGCCGTGCCAAACGGCGAAGCTGGTAACGTTGCCCGATTGCCAGGATTTCCTGCTCTATCTCTATGGGGCGGCTGATCCGATAGGCGATGTACGGTGAGAAAAACCAGGCAATCAGCAGCGGTACGGCAACGATAAAAGCCGTGAAATGGAAGGCTGCCAGCAGAAAAGCGACGCCTGTGGCAAGCATCGGGGCGCCCCACATCTGCTGCCAGAATCGGTACGAGTTGCCTATATTTTCAAACATCCGGGCGGTATTGGCCGAGGTCGTCCATTCCAGCAGCCGCCTGTGCGAAACCGAAAGCCGAAAGAGCGTCCTGAGTACACCATCCAATGTAATGACGGTTTCATAGGGCAGAAATGCCAGCATCAGCAGCCAGCGGGAACCGGACAACCGAAAGTTGGCCGCGATGTCCTTCAGGGATGCCCGATAGCGGAATTGAGAGGAAAATTCAGTTATTGCCTGAAGTGCAAGCGGGACGGCCGATAACAGCAGGGCGAGCAGCGTCCAGATAATGACCGGTCCCGGAAACAACAGCCATAGTGCGATCAGCAGGGCCAGCATTGCCGGCTGAAAGAGGCTCCGGATCAGGTTGTCGAGAATCTTCCAGCGGCCGATCAGCGAAAGCCGGTAGGGATTGGCAATGACGTCGGGATGGGGTTTGCGGAACAAAAGCCAGGGCAGAAGCTGCCAGTCCCCCCGCACCCATCGATGCAGCCTTCGCGCGTACACCGGATAGCTGGTGGGATATTCTTCCAGCAACACAATATCGGTCACCAGGCCGACCCGGACATGAAGGCCTTCGAAGAGGTCATGGCTCAACAGTGCGTTATCCGGAACCCGCCGGGAAAGGATTCGCTTAAAGGCCGCGATATCATAGATGCCCTTGCCCGTGTAAATGCCCTCTCCAAACAGATCCTGGTAAACATCCGAGGTCGCTGTGGAATACAGATCCAATCCGATGCTTCCGGAAAAAATTTTTGAAAAAATGGATCGGTTTGCACTGAGCGGATGAATTTCCGTTCTCGGTTGAAGAACGGTATATCCGGAGATTCCTTCGCCTGTTCGAGAATCGAATCGTACGCGGTGCAGGGGATGGGCAAGGGTTCCTATCAGGCGATGGGCCGTTTCGCGCGGCAGCAGCGTATCGGCATCCAGGGTGATGATATAGCGTATATCCGACAAGGCGGCCATATCACCGATCCGGACGACATAGGAGGTATTTTCGTCTCCGCTGAGCAGGCGGTTGAATTCATCGAGCTTTCCTCTTTTGCGCTCCCATCCCATCCATTTGTTTTCTTTGGGATTCCACAGTCGTTCCCGATGAAAAAGAAAAAAGGGCGAATGCCCCGCATTGTCTCCGGGCGGTGTTCCGTAGCGTTGATTGAGTCGTTCGATGCCGGTAACGGCTCTTGCGATCAGGTCACGGTCCTGAACAATCTCCTTTTCGGGTGCATCCGCCACGTCGGTCAGCAGCGCAAAAAAGAGGCGGGTGTCGGTATTGCCCAGATAATGGCGTTCAAGCTGGCGCAGCAGCGCGTCGATCTCGTCGGTATCGCTTAACAGGGAAGGGATGACCACGATGGTGCGGCAATCGGAAGGAATGCCATCCGTAAAGTCGAGCTTCGGCAGCACCCGGGGCGGGACGATACGGGTAACGACCCAATTGGTCATGGTGACGGCGGCGATGACGACCGGTATCAGGAAAAAAACCAAAATCAGGCTCAATTGGAGCCCCGTGGCGCCGCCGCTATACCCAAGACCGATGAGCAAAAGTAGAATAAGCAGGCCGAAGATTCCGATTGTCCCCAAATAAATAAGCGTCGGACGATTCAGGAGCCATCGCTTCAGCCGAAGTCCTGCGGCGGGCCGGAAGCCCAGCTGCGCTTCTATCCTGGCGCGGCCCGCGTCCATGAGATAATAACCAACATGACTGTAAAGGTCGGCTTCGGATTGATTATTGATGCCGGATTGTTGAGCGAGCCGTACGACTTCCCGGGCGATTTCCGTTTCGCTGTTACGGGTTTTTCTTGCCAGTGTTTCAACGGCTTTCCGGTACCGGTCCCTGGATTCAAAATCCATGAGTCCATAAGCCCCTGACGGATCTTCCCGCAGGATTTGCTCGACAAGTGACACTTGTTCGAAAAAATCTTTCCAATCCTGCGTATCCAGGTTGCGTAGGCTCTGGATCGAGAGGGCGACCATGTCCTCGTCTGAAATCGTTTCCAATCCGGGCAAATCCGCGGGGGTAAGGCCATCGGCAGGCCTCTGCATTTCCAGGAGGTTGCCCGCCGCGTGCGCGAGCGTGTCGAGAAAGCCCAGCCGCAACATGACCGGCAGCGCCCAGAGTTCACCGATGTCCAGAATCGTGGATTGCTGATAAGTCGAAATAAAGTCCTTCAACCGATCCGTTTTCAGATCCGCCCGACATGCCCCGATGGCTTCGACGGCGACCCCGTAGACGCGGGGCTTGCCCCGGAGGGCGCCGGTGTGGAGTCCGGGCAGTTGCCGGTAGAATTCTGCCGGCATATCCTCCTGAATTTTGCGCCAGGTTTCCTGGACCATATGGAAATTGTCCAGAAGCCATTCGGATGCGGGAGACTGGGTAAACTCCTTTTCGACTTGCCGGGCGAAATGCCGGTAGGCTTTCTGGAGCACTTTTTTTTGCGCGTTCAAGCGATTGTCGAGCCAGGCCGGGTTGCCTGTCCTGCCTATGGCGGAGCGGGTCAGCATCCTAATGCCCTTTTCTTTCAGCAGCCGCTGTTTCGGCTTCTGTCGGCTCTATTTTGTCGCGGGGAAAATCCTGCACGAGAAGTAGCGGGGTGGTGCCGTAGGCGATAAAGGTATGTGCGATGCTTCCGAAGGTCCATCTTGGTTTTCCGGAATAACCATGGGCGCTTAAGACCACCAGGTCCGCCTGTTGTTCCCGCACCAGTTCATGGAGCCGGACGGCCGGATCATCGGACATTTCCACGAGGGTTCGGGCTTCAACGGGCAAGCGGGACAGAACCGTCTCAAAATGTTTTTTCATCTCTTTCCGGTTGCGCTCGACCAGTCGGTTCACCAGTTCCGCGTCCTCCTGAGTCAGTTGCGTCCAGCGCGGCATTTCAGGCTTGATTACCACATGGGCCAGAATCAGCCCCGCATTGTGGGATTGGGCCAGGGCGGTTGCCGGGGGCAGGGCGAACTCGGATCTTTTCGAACCATCGAGAGGAACGAGTATTCTGCTGAAGCGAAACGGGACGGACGGATCTTTCCCATAGTGATATGCCCGGACGATCATGATCGAGATGCGTGCGCGGAATACGATTTTCTGGAACACGCTGCCGGCAGACCATCCGCTCAGGCCGCTTCTGCCATGGCTGCTGAGCACCATCAGATCAATGCCTTTTTCCTGGATCGTTTCGATGATGCGCTGGGCCGGATGCCCTTCCTTTACCAAACAATCCGTCCCGATGTCCTCAGCTTCAAACCGGGCTTTCAATGCCGTCAGATAGGTGTTGGCTTCCTTCTTATACATACTCCAGTCGAGCGGATCGACGGGCTGCAGGAAGTCGACGTTTTGCGCTTTTTCCAGAACCCGCAGCAGCGTGACATGGGCTCCGAACGCCCGGGCAAACGCTACGGCGCAGGATACGGCGCACTCGGCCAGACCGGAGCCGTCAAGGGGAATCAGAATGTGCCGGAACATCGATCTTTTCCTTTCTGGGAGTTCAGTAATGACTTATGAATCAGGGGTTGAAACGATTTTTACGAGGCTGTCTGAAATAATAATAACTCGTCTCTGCCTGTCGGTAAGGCATTAACATATTTTTTTGTAAGATAGCGGACTACATTATCAGGCATGGTCCCTATTTAAAACCGGTTAATATTCAGGAATTCCAAGATAATATCTTCAGATCCCAGGACATCCCGCCGCTATGATTCGCCTGTTAGGAAAACGCATGGAAGTCAAAATAGGGTCGAAACGTTGCAGGGGAACAAGGGAGGCTTTATCGTTTAATTGCTGTTTCCCAGGTTAGTGCACAAAAAATGGCAGAATCCGTTCCAGAATCCTGCCTTTCAAACTAACACAAGAGTGCAACACCGAAGGATTTTACTTGCTGTCCCCTCCCCGCTTCCTACCGAGTACTGCAAGCCCGACCAATCCAGCCCCGATGAGCATCATGGTAGCCGGTTCGTGGACCTGTTCGGGAGTCGGTTCGGGGGTCGGTTCGACACGGGCGATTCTGGCAGCAAAAGCGGTTTTGGCCGCAAAATCGTTTCTGGAAGCAAAATGGGACATTGCTGAAATTTGTCCGATATTGCTATCAATCGTGTCCAGGTAATAATACCCGCTGAAATCATTGCCTGTGTATTTCTTGAAAGCACCTGCATAGGCGTTCTGGTCTTTGTCTATGTTATACCCATACAACGCTGCATTGGCACTGAATGCAACCCCCAACATCAATATCATTGTCCATAAGGTAATTTTTCTCATCTTTTCTCTCTCCCTTTTTCCGGCACCCCAATAAAGGCGCAGCAGAAATACGTCAGAAAACTGTTTGACTTATATAGAAAAATAAGACCTCGCTTATGCCTGTCGATAAGGCATTGTCACATTCTTTTGTAAGATAGATTCCTACATTTTAGGGTACCGACCGTTTCGGTGCGGTTGGCCTGGCTGGCATTGGCTAAAACAGAAAACTGTTCAGAGCGACTCTGCCTTCCGCATTTTTATAATCCGTTTATGCGTCATTCGTTCCGGATATATTCTCTTTTTTGCTTTTTTGCTTTCGTTTTTCCTTCAACGTGCTTTTGCTTTTTTTCTGCTCTTCGCGCTTGCCTTTATCTTTTTTCCCCTTGTCCACCATATCGTTGCCCCTTTCCCGTTTGGAACCGATAAAACCGTCTGGATCATTGCTGGTTGCCGAGAAACGGCAGAGTCCGAAGGTGTTCTTCTTCCTCCCATCTCTGCCGTCGGTTCAGCAGCAATGGCCCGTTACTGGGCCATGGCTTCGTTTGCCCTGTTAACGGCCGTTTGAATATCCGTTATGTCATATTTAAGCTCGCTGCCCTTCCTGGCTACTTTACGGGCCTCCGGTGCAATCGCCCGGATGCCATCCGGCGTCAGGTCGTTTGAAAGATACGACTGGATTTCCTTCAGATCGGAGACGTAAGTGTTGAGATCCTCCTTTACCCCTATGCTGCTTGTGGCTATCCTATCGTATATCGCGCTGAGCTCGAGTCGCCGTTGTTCGCTGAGTTGCTGTATCCTGGGATTTTTATATTGGTCGCCTTCTTTCTGCCACTCCTGGAAATAATCGATGCCTCTGGCATCCATTTCATCGGCGTGCTTGGTAAAGTTTTTCTCCATTTGTTCCATTTCTGAGACGTTTTCCGTATATAGCAGGAAGGCCCTTTCCACGTCGGTGTTATCCGGTTTAACAAGTTCTCTGAGCGATGCCCCTGTCGCATCCACATGCACGAGAAGCAATTTGATCGTCTTGTCCATTTCGGTCATGGAGGTTTGTGCCCTTGCTGAACGCTCCATGCCGGTCGTCGCACACCCCGCCATGCCGATAGCGGCTGTGATGGCAATTGCCAGTGAAAACAGCGTCAATTGATTGATTTTTTTCATTTTATATTCCTTTCTTTTAATTTCGGTCAGATAACGCTTTGAACATTATCTTCCGGTTTTCCAATAATGACGACGTCGTAAAGTCCATTATCTGCGCCTGCGCACAATTTTCCGTAATCTCACGTACACTAAGTACGCCGCGTTCTTCGGGGAGCCGCGAAAACCGTGCCCCGGAGCTTTTATAAAGCCGACAGATCACAATGTTACGAGCGCATCAATAATGAATGGCGCTGCGGAACAATACGTCAAAAAAATCTGACGTATAGTTAAGAGTAAGGACCTGTTTCTGCCTGTCGATAAGGCATTGTCACATTCTTTTGTAAGGCAGGGACCTACATTTTCAAGCACGGAGCGTTTCGCCGCGGCTGGACTGGCCGGCATTGGCTAAAAGGGAAAACGTTCAGGCTGAAGCGTGAGATGCTTCATGAATCGGGAAGATCATGCTGGCGGGTATAGCCGGTAAGTTGTTCATTGTCTTGCAGCTTCAGCCCGGACCATGGAGAATTTTCCGGGATTCACCTCAACGATCTCCATAATCCTGTCAGTGATGCATGTATCAGTTAACCGGGTTGACACCTTCCGGTGCAATCAGATAACCATAATCACCCATAACAACAAGTTTGTTTAAAGAATCCTGAGGCAATGACGATTCGTTATACGCCGTTTTGGAGGGAAACATTGTCCATGGGTGCCTGGCTCATATCCAGTACATGCCGGATTTTAGAGGCTATGTCCTTGATGGATGCGGTTTTTGCAATCACTTCGCTGAAAACGGCGTGTCTGTATGCCGAAGCCGGATTACCCGTGTAAGCGATTATGGGAATATCCGCTCGAATCCGGGAAATGGCTGTAGCCAATTCGCCGCCATTAAAAGGCATCATCTCGTAATCGGTAATCACGAGGTCAAATGTGTATGGCCTTCTTGCGAAATGAGACAGGGCAGCCTTGGGACACGACTCGATAAAAGCGGTATATCCAATCGATTCCAGCTGCAATTTGCACAGATAAAGAACCGCCTTGTCATCATCTACAATCAGGATGGTTTCCCCGCCTCGGGGAATGTCTCTTTTTTCCAGTGCTTTCATTTTGACCAATACCTGTGTTGAGTTTTTATAGAACCTGATCTGTTCAGGCAGGAGAAACTGTTTGTTGGATTGCGGAAACTTGACGGCTTTGTAAAAGTCCAATATCTGCGTTACGCGTAATTTCTCAGAATTTGCGGCTTACGCCTTGTAAACATACGCCTACGCCAAGTACGCTGCATTCTTCGAAATTGCGCAAGCCTTGATCTTGCACTTTTACAAAGCCGTCAGATCGTGACTTTTTACGAATGCATCAAACTGAAAAGATACAAGAAAATGATGCGTTGCTTGATGTTTTTAGCCTATTGTTTTTTAATAATCCCGCATGCAATCCGGCTTCCTGCATCCCCGGTAG
>PUOB01000200.1 GCA_003551985.1 Desulfobacteraceae bacterium
ATTATTTATATTGTTGATTAACCTGGTTCCGATAAGTGCAGTCCTCAGCGAACCGTCTTCATAGTCGACTTTTCCGCCGCCGAGCATGTTGCTGACGCCAAAAAAGAGGGACCAGTTACCCTCGTTATAGGCGGTAAAAATCCCCGGTACCAATGACGGCTCGTCGCTTTCGTAGCTGCCTTCAATGCCACCGTAAGGCAAGGGGCTGGAGGAAATTGTGTTCTCGTAATACTTGGGAAAATAATGGGCGGAAATATTCAAATAGCCGCCCGGCTCCATGTGAACCGTACCGGCCGGGTTGTAAAACACGATATCGGCATAATCCGTAGCCGCGTTCCGGTTCATTGTCCGAATGTATTCCGCGCTCCAGTTTGTTTTGTTAACGACGCCGCCGGCAAATGCCGACGATGCAATGGTCATAATCAGAATGAATGCGCAAAGACAAACCAGTTTTCTTTCCATCTGATAACCCCCTTTAATTAATAAGTTAGCCACGTAAAAAATCTTTGCCGACAATTCGATTGTTTGACAGGGCGCCGCAACAATCTAATGATTTTTTACCGTCTGTCTCTCTTTGATACACTCGTAAAAAGTCGTCTCTCTTTAATCAATAAATGACTCTCAATGATAAGTCAAGTAAAGTAAAAGGCATGGCTCCGGTTTATGTGGTCAATTGTGCGCCTGCCTGTCATCCTTGACATGCCGTTTGGTTGGTGCAATACAATCAAGTGGTTGACGACTTCGTAAAAAGTACACCTTTTTACAAAGTCGTCTGGTCCGGACTTTTTACGAGACTATCAGCAAGGGGTTAAGGGAAAAAACCGCATTGAATCGCATGTTCAGGCAGAAGGTACGGATATAATTCGGAAAGGAGAGTGTTATGACATATCGTTCATTGTTTCGCCCGTTGTTTCGTCAGGCGATGTTTCCGGCCCTGCTTTTCATATTTGTTTTTTTGTCTTTCGCATCCATTGTCACCGTCCATGCTGCCGGGCCGCTCAACGAATCGACCGGGAACCAAATCGATACCGGCGGCGTGGGCGGCCGTTTTCTCTCGGAGGCATCCGACCGCATGCAGCAAATTACCGAACAGCTGTCCGAAGCCGGACAGGGGATTCTTGCGGTGCCGGAATGGATCAAAAGCGTGTTTGACCGGGCCCAGGACCCCGATATCCTGAGAACGTGGGCTGAAATGGGCGGAAAGGTTGTTCTGGTGCTGATCGCCGGTATTCTGGCCGGGTGGGGGACGAGGCGTCTCCTGAATCGTTTTCGACGGCGGGTGGAAGATTCAGAGGGGGCGTGGGCCGGCCGCAGGGTGATGCTCATGACCGTGCGGACCCTGATCGATATCTTTCCCCTTGCCGCATTCGCCGTGGTTGCTTACGCCGTACTGCCGCTGACAGACCCGCGTTATGAAACCCGACTGGTTGCCCTGGCCCTGGTCAACGCCACCATCATCGTGCGGTTCATAATGATTGCCGCCCGCGCCGTCCTGGCGCCGGATGTGCCCGCCCTGCGATTGCTCCCCATTGGCGATGAATCCGTGCATTATCTCCATATATGGCTCCGCCGGGTGGCCGGCATCGGCCTATACGGTTTTTTCATCCTGGAGGCTGCGCTTCTTATGGGTATTCCCGGCGGGCTTTATGTTTTTCTGTCAAAGTTTTTGGGGCTTGCTGTCACCGCAATGCTGCTCATCCTGGTGATGCAGAACAGGAATGAAGTATCCGGGTGGCTGCGCCATGTGCGACCGCTGGCTGCCGAGCCCCCCGCCGAGACCCACCCCGAAACCCCCGACGAAGACGCTGAGCGTCTTGATGACGAAAAAACCGGTCCGGGTCGTGTCGGCCGCATGATCGCCGCCTTTATGCGGCGTTTTGCCGATTTCTGGCATGTTGCCGCCATATTTATTATCATTGTGGTGTTTGCCGCCTGGGCTCTTGAGGTGGAAGGCGGCCTGGCGTATCTTGCTGCCGGGTTGGCGCTGACCGTGCTGGTTTTGGCCTTGACCGTCCTCGTGACGCGCCTGGTGGGACACGGCGTGGACCGTTTGTTTCAAGTCAGCGACAAGCTGAAAACGGCCTATCCGGGCCTTGAAGAAAGGGCAAACCGCTATCATCCGTTCATGCGCAACGTTTTGAATGGCGTCGTCTGCATTGTCGCCGTTTTTGCGATCCTCGAAGCATGGGGACTGGGTACACTGGGGTGGTTGTTCTCGCCTGCGGGCGGTGCCGTTGTCGGCGAACTGGTAACTCTGGCGCTGATCATCGGGGTCGCTTTCCTGTTGTGGGAAATTGTCAGCGCCATGATCGAGCGGTCCCTGGCCCATGAGGCGGCGCAGGAAGACGGCAGCACCCGCAAAATGACGCTTCTGCCGCTTTTGAGAAGCGTGGCGCGTATCACATTGCTGATAATCGCTTCGATGATTTTGCTGTCGCAGCTGGGAATTAACATCGGTCCCCTTCTGGCAGGTTTCGGCGTGATAGGCCTGGCGATCGGCTTCGGGGCGCAAACCCTGGTGCGTGATGTGATTACGGGCGCTTTCATTCTTATGGAAGACGGTATTTCCGTGGGGGACTGGGTTGAGGCGGGCGGTTATAGCGGCACCGCGGAACACTTGACCGTACGTACGGTTACCCTGCGGGATCTCGCCGGTACGGTTCACAAGGTCCCATTCGGCGAAGTGACCACCGTGACCAATTACAACCGTGACTACGGCTACGCCCTGGTTGATGCTGGGGTTGCCTACCGCGAACGATATGGCGAGGTGGTTCAGGCGCTCCAGGACGTCGCTGATTGGCTCCGCAGTGACGAAATCTGGGGGCCTTATATTACCGGCGACCTGGAATTGTTCGGTCTGAACAAGCTGGGGGATTCGGCAATCGAGATCCGCGTAAGGATGAAAACGCTTCCAATGCGCCAGTTTGGCGTAAGACGGGCGTTTCTGGAGAGAATGAAGCACGTGTTCGATGAACGCGGTATCGAGATTCCGTTTCCGCATCGCACCATTTGGTTCGGTGCCGGCAAGGACGGCACTGCGCCGCCTATGTATCTTACATCGGTTGATCAGAGTGCCATTGAATCGTCCGAATCCGGCCGGGAACCTGCGCCCGAACAGCGCGTGAAGGTCTCTTCCGAATCCGAGGCATCCGAAGAAGTGGTGCAGGAGGCAGAGGATTCCGAACCGGACGATGCATCGACGGATGATGCATCCCCGGATGAAACGAAAGACCGCTAAATATGATGTCGGTACATTTTGATTGATAAACAGCGTTTTTATTGTATACTATTGTATATAATCTTTTTATCCGGTTCATCGTATTAAACAACGCATTATCCATATGGAGGTCGTTATGAAAAAACGTATTGGTCGGGTTGCTTTGCTTATCGCACTTCTATTCGCCGCTTTGGTTGCTGTCCCGGTGATGGCTTCCGCGGAAAACGGCGAGGGAAACACTGAATTCGACGAGCAAATCCGGAAGGCCGATGAGTTGTTTCTGGAAGGCGGGTTGGATAACTACAAAGAAGCAATGGAAATCTACAAGGACGTCATATCCCGGGACCCGGAAAACTATGAGGCCCACTGGAAAGGCGCCCGGTCGATCCGGGAATACGGCGAAGAGCACCTGCGCCTGGGGAAGCCGGATTATGAAGAAGCCTGCAGGGAGTACGGCCGAAAGGGCATGGAATACGCCGAAAAGGCAATGGCGCTGAACCCGGATCATCCCGGGGGATACTTGTATTACGGGATCAATGTGGGTACCTATTCCGAAGGGGTCGGTATTGTCACAGCACTTCGCGA
>PUOB01000235.1 GCA_003551985.1 Desulfobacteraceae bacterium
ACCGTCCCCGGCGTTTTCATCGGGGTTTTCGGGCGGGTCGCTTATCTTCCGGACCCGGAGCACTTCCGCGTGTTTGCGGGCCTTGTTCTGCTGTATATCGGCTCCATCCTGGTCCGGGACCTCATAAAAGGGCCGCCGCCCGGAACGGACAAACAGTCGTCGGAAAAACGTTTTCAGGAGCTGGTCCGCAATTTTCAAAAACAGGATGCGGCAACCCGGGAGCCGCTGCCACGGGTCGAGTTGAACCATTTCGGGCTGAAAACCATTGACTACACATTTTACGGAGAGCGGATCACCGCGCCGACCATGGGCATTTTTGCCTTAAGCGCGATTGTCGGCGTTGTCGGGGGGATGTACGGCATCGGCGGCGGGGCGATCATCGCCCCTTTCTTTGTGGCGGTATTTCGGCTTCCCGTATACACCATCGCCGGGGCATGCCTCATGGGAACCCTGATCACCTCGGTGGTGGCGGTTGCCTTTTACCAGTTTCTTGCGCCGTTCTACCCGGAGCTTGTCGTGGCCCCGGACTATTTGCTGGGCGTGCTCATGGGCATCGGCGGCATGATCGGCATGTATGCAGGCGCCCGGGTCCAGAAATTCGTCCCCGCCCATGCCATCAAATGGATACTGGCCTTTATCCTCGTTTTCTCCGGCGGCCGCTATGTTCTTGGCATTTTCTTCTGATGCCGCCCGAAGCAACAGCGACCGACCGGGGCATATGGATGAGGCCCGGTTAACCACCTAACGTAAACTTCCTTTTAGCCATTTTATGTGTCGGGAACAAATTTTGATGCATTCGCAAAGCGTCACGAACTAACTGCTTTGTAAAAGATCAACATCCACGCCTGCTTTGCCAGGCATTACAAACCGAGATTGACTAGTCGGAAAGGCACGGTTCGCAATGATCTTAGCCCGCGCATGGTCATCTGGTGTGAGTTCCCGGATACTGATATCCAATCGGGTTGCTGCCTTCTGATATCCGATCTTCAGGTCAGCTATGATCTTCTATCTTCTTTCTGTGGTCTCATGTCGTAGGTCGCGGGTCAGGCTTACCCAATTGCAAGCTGCTTGAGCCCTCTGGATCAACGTTGAAGCGATATCACCATTAAATTTGATAAAACGTGATTGAACTGAAACATCCAAAATATAAGACCTTTACAATATTAGGTATTATATCCGGGGTTGATCGTTTTTGCAATATTCTTAAGGATCGAGTGCACCATGCGGCTATGCCCCTCCAGTAATCCGAATTCCGGCCCGGACAGGATTGCCAGATTCAATGTGCAAAACTCAAGATGCACGGGAATACTGTCCGTGCAGGCAAGCTTTATCGCCTTTATCGAAAATGCCGATATCATTCCCTTGATCATCCAGACGTTTTTCATTTTCGGACCCGCCTATCTGGCCTGCAGGCCACTGAGAATTTCTTATGAAGACGCAGCGGTCACAGCACAAATCGTCGCCTCCAATCACTTTGAAGTCGTCATTGCCGTTGCATTGGCAATCTACGGCACCGAATCCGTCGCAGCGCTGGCAACCGTGGTAGGGGTGCTGATCGAAGTACCTATCATGCTGGCACTGGTTCGGTTCTGCATTCGAACAAAGCACTGGTACCCTTTAAAGGAAAAACAAGCAACTAATAGCTGAGCGCACTCTTTTCGAACATCTGCCATCCCGGGTAGTCGGCCGGGGATGGCAGATTACTTAGATATAGGCGCATCACCCCGACATGCCATGCTGTATTGATATTTTATTTGAACGAAATGAAAAAATTATTATTTTTAATTATACATCATCTTTAAACAGGCTGGTAAAAATTTTGAGATAACTTGGAGCCTTTGAAAAGGAGAATAAACAGGGGGTAAAAGCATGGGAATCTCGACCGGCAAATGGCCGGCCTGGCATGCTGGTTTAAGGCATTACCGAAATTCAAGTACCAAGATAGCCATCTGGCAATTGATCAACACCCTGGTCCCGTATGGTTTGCTCTGGGTGGCAATGATCTGGTCAATCCAACAGGGCTACCATTACGGGATCACTCTTGCCATGGCATTGATTGCCGCCCTTTTTCTCGTTCGGATATTCATCCTTTTTCATGACTGCGTTCATGGCTCCTTATTTCCGAAAATCAAAGTGAACAACGCTGTTGGAAATGCTTTGGAAGTACTGGCATTCACGCCATTTGGGGACTGGCGCTTCCATCATCTTCAGCACCATGCGAGCTATGCCAACCTTGATGCGCGAGGGTTCGGCGATATATGGACAATGACGCTTTTGGAATATAAAGAGGCGTCGGCCATGAAACGACTGTCTTACCGCCTTTACCGTAATCCCCTGATACTTTTCGGCCTGGGTGCGGTGTTCAGTTTCCTGCTGCGCTTTCGGATACCCACACAAATCACAAGGCGCAAGGCATACAAGAGCGTCTTATTCACGAATCTGCTCATTGCGGTTATCATTCTAATTGCCGCCTTGACCATAGGCTTGCAGACATTCATCTTAATCCAGTTGCCGGTACTCTGGTTTGCAGGGGCAATGGGGATCTGGCTGTTTTATGTGCAGCACCAGTTCGAAGGCGTCTATTGGGCCCGAAAAGAGGAATGGGACCCGCTGCGCGCTGCCATGGAAGGGAGTTCTTTCTATAAGTTGCCGGGAGTGCTGCGTTGGTTCTCCGCAAATATTGGATATCACTTTATTCACCACCTGTCCCCGCGAATCCCGAACTATCGACTCAAACAGTGCTATGACAATATACCGGCACTCAGGGACAAGCCGCCCCTCACTATCGGAAAAAGCCTGTCAAGTGTTTCCTTGAAACTCTGGGATGAAGATCATAAACAACTCGTCGGTTTTCCTTGATTTGATTGAAGTGCTAAACCATATCAGGCCAGCGCAATCATAACCAGTTAGAAAACTATCGTTTACGAAAAGCGATATAAATATTTTGCATTTACCCGATTTATATCGGTCTATTCTATTGCCACAAAATTCAGTTGGATTTTGCCATCGCCGGGCTTGAAAACAATCCAGCGAGCTTGCCCGGTAAGTCCGGCAAAGCAATCAGTGACCGATAACCCGGGAGTATCCGGGAAGTAATATTATCTGTATTTTTTGCAGCCGCCGCGGTATTAATTTCTATCCCGGCAAACAGTTCTTCGAGGCCGGATTTTCCGTCGAGAAGAATTTCCATGTAATCCGGATTGTCGAGGTTTTTAACCAACGGCGTATCCGCAAGCATCGCCTGTAGGAACCGCCGCATTGAGTTATTCCCGGATCTTCTGCGGTAACCGCGTCGTTGAGAGCGAAAAAACCGCTCAAGGATATTATTGGTGCGCTGCGGCAAAATCGTTATTTTCCCGGCCGGCGTATCTACATCAATGGGATCGGCGAACAGCTTGTCATTATATTTATCGATCTGGGCAAGCATTTTGACGGTAAGAGAATCAGCCATCAGCTTGGGGGTGTTTTCAATCCGGCTGCGAAAATCAGCCACTCCCTGACGAATCGTGGTCATGGTTTTTGCGCTGCCCTCGTCGTTTAGACCCTTATTGCCGTCAGGCAAAGCGATCCGCATGGCTTTACGCAGCTGATCGAAGATAGCCGTCCGCCAGCCAAGCTCTTCGAGGGCCATGCATAAGCGGCGGTCGTTTCTGATCTTTGACAAAAGTTTTGCAAACCTTGAAAACAAGGGGTTCTTTCTTTCGGGATCACAATGCGAGCGGAGCTCTTCGATTTTGCTGTCAAACGTGAACAATCGCGTTGCAAATTCCAGAAGCGGGCGATCAAAGGGAAAT